>NZ_JAOECR010000032.1:0-54947 GCF_029836955.1 Stenotrophomonas sp. GD04054
TTCAGCCACCGCGCGGAAGACCTGCTGCATCTGCAGCGGCTTGTGCAGCACATGCACCTCCACACCGGCCGGGAACGCGTCCGCCGCGACTGGCACCGCCGGGTCCTCCAGCACCAGCGCCGGACCGCGGTAGCCAAGCGTGGCCATCTCGCCCAGCAGCTGGCTGGCCGGCAGCAGCTTGGAACCGGCATCGGCAATCACCAGCGCCGGCATCGCCTCCTGCTGCATCCAGCGCAACGCCGCCGGGCCATCGGAGGCCAGCTGCAACTGGTAACCCTGGCTGGACAGCGCGTTGCCGAGCAGCGACAGGCGCGTGGCTTCGCCATCGACCACCAGGATCGACTGGCCACTGCCCAGCGCCACCAGCTGCTCGATCGGCTCGCTGCCATCGATGGCCTCATGCATCGGCAGGCGCAGTTCGAAGCAGGTGCCCTGCCCCGGCTGGCTGTTGACGTGGATGCTGCCACCGGCGCCTTCAACGATGCGCTTGCAGGAAATCAGCCCCAGGCCGGTGCCATCGGCCTTGGTGGTGAAGAACGGATTGAACAAGTGTGACAACGTGTCCGCATCCATGCCGATGCCTTCATCGGCCACGCAGATCTGCATCCAGTCCACGCCATCGCGCTCGCCGGCATGGCTGGCAGTCAGGCTCAGGCGACCGCCGTTGGGCATCGCCTGGATCGCGTTGAGCGCCAAGTTCAGCATCACCTGCTGCAGTTCGGTGTAGTTGGCGTCGACCACCAGACCTTCGTCCTGCACCTGCAACTCCAGGCGCACCGCATCGGGCACGTTGCTGCGCAACAGCAGCGCCACCGCATCGAACAGGCCATCGATCTCGATGCGCTCGCTGGGCTTGCGCGAGCCGCGCACGAACGACAGCATCGATTCGGCCATCTCGTGGCCACGGCGGCCGCACTCGGCAATGACATCGGCCAGGTGGTGCAGCTGCGGATCCTCGGTGCGCGCCTTCAGCAGGTCCGGCATGATCAGCAGCGGCTGCAGGATGTTGCGCAGGTCGTGGCTGAGGCCGGCGGCAAGCAGCGACAGGCTTTCCAGGCGCTGCGCGCGCATCAGCTCGGTTTCCACCCGTGCACGCTCTATGGCGCTGCGTGCATCGCGGATCGCACGCGCCACCGCCGACGGCAGGCGCGCCGGCAGGTGCTTGATGATGTAATCGTTGGCGCCCTTCTGCAGCGCCGCCACCGCGTTCTCCTCACCCATGGTGCCGGAGACGAAGATGAAGGGCACTTCCGGTGAGGTCTCGCGCACGATGCGCAGCGCGTCATCACCGGAGAACCCCGGCATGCTCAGGTCGGACAGCACGATGTCCGGCTGGAACGCGACCAGTGCCTGGCGCAGTTCAGCCTCGCTTTCGACGCGCTCGAAACGGGCCTCCAGGCCCGCGTCGAGCATCTGTTCGGACATCAGCTCGGCATCTTCCGGTGAGTCCTCCACCAGCAGGATGCGCAGCGCCCCCAGGGCGGGACCGGTCAGGGGCATGGGCTCACTCGAGTTCCGGTGCCTGGTTGATCAACGCCCAGAACTTGCCCAGGGTCTGCACCGCGCCGAAGAACTGGTCCACGTCCACCGGCTTGACCACATAGGCGTTCACGCCCATGTCCCAGCTGCGGGCCAGGTCGCTTTCCTCGCGCGAGGACGACAGGATCACCACCGGCAGGCGCTTGAGCTCTTCGTGCTCGCGGATCTGCCGCAGCACCTCCAGGCCATCCATGCGCGGCATCTTGATGTCCAGCAGCAGCACCGCCGGCAGGCCTTCCTCGCGGTTGGCGAAGGCACCACGGCGCAACAGGTAGTCCATCACTTCCACGCCATCCTCGACGTGCACGATGGGGTTGGCCAGACGCGCCTCTTCCAGGGCGTCGATCGCCATTTCGGCATCAGCCGGGCTGTCTTCGGCGAGAAGAATGGTGCGCAGAGTGGTCATGCAGAAGGCCCTTGTTTGTCCGCATCGATCGCGGGAGGCAGGTAGAAGTGGAAGGTGGCGCCGACGTCCGGTTCAGCCTCGGCCCAGATACGGCCGCCATGACGGGTGAGCACGCGGCGCACGCTGGCCAGGCCGATGCCGGTACCCGGGTAGTCGCTGGCCTTGTGCAGGCGCTGGAAGACACCAAACAGCTTGCCGGCGTAGGCCATGTCAAAGCCTGCACCATTGTCGCTGACCGTGAACTGATGACCGCCGTCAGGCTGTGGCTGGTAGTCCACGCGGATCTTCGCTGGTTCGCGGTTGCCCGAGTACTTCACCGCGTTGCCGAGCAGGTTCAGCCAGACCTGGCGGATCATGTTCTCATCGCCCACCACGATCGGCAGCGGCGCGATGCTCCACTCCACGTGGTGCGCATGGCCGCTGTTCTCGGCTTCGGCCTGCAGGTTGGAATCGAGCATGGCGCGGGTATCGGCCACCAGCGACTGCATGTCCACCGCCTGCTGGCGCATTGCCGCACGGCCCAGCCGCGAGTAGACCAGCAGGTCGTCGATCAGTGCCGCCATGCGCCGCGCCGAACTGGAGATCACCTCCAGGTAATGGCGGCTCTTGTCATCGGCGGCGTCGCCCAGATGGCGCGACAGCTTGTCGGAGAAACCGGCCACGTGGCGCAGTGGTGCACGCAGGTCGTGCGACACCGAGTAGCTGAAGGCTTCCAGTTCCCTGTTGACCTCGGACACCTGCGCAACCTTGCCTTCCAGCTGGCGGTTCAGTTCCTCCACCCGCAGCTGCACGGCACGCTGCACGGTGACGTCGCTGACCGTGAGCAACACCACTTCGTCGTCGGTGTCCGGCAGCGGCATGCGCCGCGCGTTGAGCAGCATGTAGCGCACCATGCCATCGGCGGCGCGCTGTTCATGCTCGAAGTCCCACAGTTCGCGGCCGCGCAACAGCACATCGGACAGTCGCTGGCGCATCACGGGGTCTTTCCATGCACCGTCGCCGACAGTGTCCAGCAACAGGCCATCGGCGCGTTCATCCTGCAGCCCGTACAGCTCGGCGAAGGCAGGGTTGTGCAGTTGCACACGCAGGTCGCGGTCGAGCAGCACGATCGGCTCACGCACGGTCTGCAGCACCGAGGCTGCACGCGCGGCCGAACGCAGCGACTGTCGTTCGGCATGCAGGCGGCGACCGATCTGCCGCTGCAGCAGCCACAGCACCAGGCCAAGCAGCGCCAGCTGGATCACCAGCGAACTCCACGACACCAGCTCGGTCTGCTTGCGCTGGCGTGCGGCCTGCTCGGCGCGCTGTGTCAGCAGCTTCTGCTCGCTCGCCTGCAGTTCCTCCACCAGGCCACGGATCGGATAGCGCGTGCTCAGGTCCTGCACCAGCTCGCGCTGATCACTGTTGGGTTCGGACTTTGCCAGTTCGCGGGCAAGCGCCATGCGCCCTTCCAGCATCGACTCGATACGGCCGATGCGGATCAGCTGCTCAGGATTGTCGCGGGTCATCCGGCCCAGTTCAGCCAGGCGACCGGGAAGGTCATTGGCTTTGGCCATGCGCTCGCGCAGGCCAGGCGCATCCACACCCTTGGACAGGGTCAGCGCAGCCGATTCGACATCGCGTACATCAGCCTGCAGCTGCTGCAGGGCCACACCCACGGCCTGGGTATGATTGACCCAGGCCATCGCATCTTCGCTGTCCTGCTGCAGTTGGCGCAGGGTCAACCACGGCACCACGATGATCGCGGCGGCGGCCAGCGCCAAGGCCGGCAACCGCCAACGGTCCCAGATGTCATCACTGAAAACCAGCGCCATAGTTCCTCGTCAGCACAGCCGCGGAGCGTAGGCCGATACCGGCCCGGCTGCGGCGGAACGGGCAATATAGCGCAGGCGGTCACAACTCTGGAGTTTCCAGCCTGGTTGGCTGAACGGGTTGCGGAAACCCACGGTAGAGCCGAGACGTGCTCGGCTGCAACCCAAAGGGCAGTCGAGCAAGCTCGACTCTACCCAGGCAGCGGGCGCCCCGCACCGGGGCGCCCGCCCGGTTCAGCGCTTGGCGGCAGCGCTGACCTTCAATGCGGCGGCATCGACGCGGGTCACGCCCTTGATGCCCTTGGCGGTGGTGACCGCCTTGTCCTTCTCGGCCTGGGTGGCCACGGCACCGCTCAGGCTGACCACGCCATTCACGGTTTCAACCTTGATTTCAGTGCCCGGAACGTTGCTGCTGGCCAGCAGGTCGGCCTTCACCTTGGTGGTGATCCAGCTGTCGGTCACCGGCTCGTTTGAGTCATGGCGATCGGCATGGGTCGTCGGATGAGTGCTGGTCGGCGGGCTCTTCGCGGCCGGGTCCTTGGCGAATGCAGCCGAGGAGGACAGCGCCAGGCCCAGGGTCAGGGCGGAAGCAATCAGCGTGCGGGTGGTATTGCTCATCGTGTCGTACTCCTTCGGGATGTGCTGCCAGTCTGGACAAGCCGCCGTAGAGCAGGCGTGGCGTTGCGGTCATGCCGCTGTGAATCGAGGCGATTCCAACGGCAACGGTTCAGTTTTGGCCTGTACGCAGGTGTCGTTTACCCTGCCCTTCCCCATTGCCGGAGCCGTCTCATGCGCCCCGACCTGCAACTGGCCCTGATCGGCTACGGCCTCGCCGGCCGCGTCTTCCACGCGCCGCTGATCCAGCACACGCCCGGCCTGGTGCTGCACAGCATCGTCAGTTCGCAGCGCGACACGTTGCTGCGCGCGTTCAGCGACGTGCACGTGCGCGCCACGCCGCAGGAGGTGTTCGACGACCCGGCGGTGGACGCGGTGGTGATCGCCACTC
Organism: Stenotrophomonas sp. GD04054; assembly: GCF_029836955.1. NCBI lineage: Bacteria > Pseudomonadati > Pseudomonadota > Gammaproteobacteria > Lysobacterales > Lysobacteraceae > Stenotrophomonas > Stenotrophomonas sp. GD04054. The sequence continues at coordinate 4,763 of NZ_JAOECR010000032.1, forward strand.
CGAACGCACAACACGCACCGCTGGCGATCGCGGCATTGGCCGCGGGCAAGCACGTGCTGGTCGACAAGCCGTTCGCGCTGGATGTCGCTGAAGCCGAAGCGGTGCTGGCTGCGGCACGTGATGCCGGACGCATCGCGACCGTGTTCCAGAACCGGCGCTTCGATGCCGACTTCCTCACCCTGCAGGCGCTGCTGGCCGAAGGCGCGCTCGGTGACGTGGCCGAGTGCCATGCGCACTTCGACCGCTACCGGCCGCAGGTGCGCGACCGCTGGCGCGAGCAGGACGGACCGGGCAGCGGCCTGTGGTACGACCTCGGACCGCACCTGCTGGACCAGATGCTGGTGCTGTTCGGCTGGCCCGAGGCCATCGATGCCGATCTGGCCGTGCAGCGCGAAGGCGGCAGCGGCATCGATTACTTCCACGCGGTACTGCACTACCCGCGGCATCGCGCGATCGTGCATGCCGGTTCGCTGGTGGCGGCCCCCACGCCGCACTTCAGTGTGCATGGCAGTCGTGGCAGCTGGATCAAGCATGGGCTGGACGTGCAGGAGGCACAGCTGCGGCGCGGTGTTGCGCCAGGAGCGCCAGGCTGGGGCATCGACCCACGGCACGGCGAGCTGGTGCGCTGCGATACTGAGGACAATGTGCAGCGCAGTACCGTGGACAACCTGCCGGGCGACTACCGGCGGCTGTATTCGCAGTTCTCGGCGGCGATGCACGGCGATGGCGAGCCGACGGTCAGTGCGGTGCAGGCACTGCAGCTGATGCGGTTGCTGCAGGCCGGCATGGACAGCGCGCGCGAAGGGCGGCGGGTTCAGTTGGGGTGACCGGCAGGGCTGCGCCCTGCACCTGCCGAATCAACGGCAACGTCAACGTCAAAAGCGGGCATTCCGTGGATGGCGGGGTGGGTCCGACGGTAGGTGTCGACCTTGGTCGACACATCGACGTGGAAACCATCGGAAACGGCTTTTGTAGAGTCGAGCCACGCCCGGCTGGCTGCATGGGGTCAGAGCCCTTTCCTGCGGAAAGGGATCCGACCCCGGCTTAGTGCTTACGACTTCTTGATGGCGTGGCCGCCGAATTCATTGCGCATCGCCGACAGCAGGCGGTCGGTGAACGAATTCGATTCGCGCGAGCGCAGGCGTTCCAGCAGCGACAGGGTGATCACCGGTGCCGGCACGTCCAGCGCGATGGCTTCGGCCACGGTCCAGCGGCCTTCGCCGGAATCCTCCACGTACGGGGCGATGCCATCCAGCGACGGATTGCGCTTGAGGGCTTCAGTGCTCAGGTCCAGCAGCCACGAACGCACCACGCTGCCGTGGCGCCAGACTTCGGCGACCTGGGCCAGGTCCAGTTCCATTTCCTGCTTGCGCTCCATCAGCGCGAAGCCTTCGGCGTAGGCCTGCATCATTCCGTACTCGATGCCGTTGTGGACCATCTTGGTGAAGTGGCCAGCGCCGGACGGGCCGACACGACCCCAGCCACGATCTTCGGCCGGTGCCAGCGTGCGCAGCAGCGGTGCGATCTGCTCCACCACCGACGCTTCGCCACCGACCATCAGGCTGTAGCCCTCCTGCAGGCCCCACACGCCACCACTGGTGCCGCAGTCGACGTAGCCCAGATCGTCTTCGGCCAGTGCCTTGGCGCGGCGGATCGAGTCCTGGTAGTTGGAGTTGCCGCCATCGATGACGATGTCACCCTCGGCCAGGTGCGGGGTCAACTGGCCCAGGGTCTGGTCGACGGTTTCGCCGGCCGGCACCATCAGCCACACCACGCGCGGTACCGGCAGCGCGGCAACCGCGGCGGCCAGCGAATCAACCACTTCCAGGCCGGCCTCGGCAGCGCGCTGGCGGGCACCTTCGCCCGGGTCGTAGCCAACCACGCGATGGCCGCCGCGATGCAGGCGCTGGGCCATGTTGGCGCCCATGCGGCCGAGGCCGATCATTGCAATATCCATTGTTTCACCTTCAGTTGGGGTCTAGGGTCAGGCTGCCTGGCCTGCCGGTAGCCGCGCAGTGGCGCAGCTGCGCCTCGCGCCAACGCCGGTAGAGCGTGGTATGCAGATTGTGCACCGCCAGGTCGATCGAAAACGGCGTTCGCGGGTTGCGATCGAGCAGGCGGGCGATGTGGTAGCCGATGGGACGTATACCGCGTGGATGCACATAGATCACGAACTGCTGGTAGAACGGATCGTCCAGCAGCTGGTCCATGCGTGCCAGCGTGTCGTGGTAGCGCGGTTCCAGCCGTGCACGAAGGTTGGGATCGCGCTCGAACAGCAGGCGCTCGAAGTAGCGCTGGCCGATGCGCGGGATGCCCTGCGCGAGTTTCCAGAGTTCGACATTGCGCTGGTCGTACCAGGCCAGGCCGCCATGCGCAGCCAGTGCCTGCGCGGCGCCCTCGCCCACCTCGACCACGACGAAGTTCTCGGCCTGGTTGCTCAGGTCATCCAGCGTGCCCTTGTCGTACACGTGCTCGATGAAACCGGGCACGCCAACGAAGGCCTGCCGTCCCATCGCCGAGGTGCGCACCGCCTTGCCATCAGCGAAGAAATCACCCGCGTGGGCACCGAGCAGGATGCTGTCGGTCTCGTGCAGGGCGAGAAAAGTGCCGATCGACAGTTCATCCGCTGCGAACTCCGTATCGAACGCGGCATCACCATAAAGCTCTCGTTGCGTGGCCAGCTGCGCGACCTGGCGGCCGCCCCCGCATTCGGCACGCACGGCACCGCTGTAGAACGCCTCCAGTGCATGACTGTTACCCGCGCTCGGCACGAAGCCACGACCGAAACTGCGTGTGCGCTGCCAGCCTTGCGCGCGTGGGCCCTGCAGGCCGAAGCCGATCCAGCCCAGCTGCGGGCCGGAGAAGCGGAAGGCGGGGTTGTCCTGCAGTGCAGAAGCCGCACGTTGCGTGGCCGCGCCCAGTTCGAAGGCATAGGCGCAGACCGTGGCTGGATCGTCCAGCAACTGTTGCAGCAACGCCTGGCGTGCTGCAGCGGACATTCCGGCCGGCCACCCCACGCGCAGATCGCCTGCCGCCTGTGCTTCAGCCAGCGAGGCACGTGTACACACCGGGCCGCCGTGCACCTGTGGTGCACCGGCCGTGACCTCGTCAAAGCGCCATCCCAGCCGCTGCAGCAGGCCCTGCGTGCAGTCCGGCGTTGCGGACGCAATGCCCAGCGCGGGCATCAGCAGGAGTGCCACGCCCATCAACCTGCCGCGCACGATCACCCTTGATCCGTGCTGCGGGCCGGTGCGGGCTCGGACGATGCAGGCTCGGGCGGCGCGAGCGCAGGCGGTGCGGGTTTGCCAGCATCCGCAGGCAGATACTGTTGCAGGCGCTGGAAGAAGCGCTGATAGAACCCGGCATCGGTGACGGTGCTGCTGGCCACTTTCACCAGCGAGTCGTCATTGCTGCCGAACGGCAGCGACACCGAGCCCAGCGCACCAACGCCCGCGCTGGCCGACGTCGGGCTCTTCTTCAGCGCGTAGCGGTCCTGCACGGCGCTGACGAATACCAGCGTCTGGCTGCCACGCGGCGCGCAGGAGATGCGCAGCACCAGCTGCTCGTGGTCGTCCTCGCGTGGCTGGAAGTTCTTGTTGCCTTCCACCTGCGCTTCGTCGGAGCGGGCGATGGCGTAGCCCTGGCTGAGCAGGGTGCGCCGCGCGGCCTCGCAGGCGTCACCGGGGCGGCCATCGACGGTACGCGAGAAGGTGTCGCCGGAATCAAAGGATTCGCGCAGCAACGTACTGTCGGCGGCGCGGCCACCACAGGCCGACAGGATCAGGGCGCTGGCGAGCGCCACGGCAGCACTGGAAAGACGGGAGGCCCGCATGGGTACTCCTGCGAGGACGGTACCGCCAAGGGTAGCCCTGCGGCCGTGTGCGGCAGGTCGAAACCGGCGTGACCGAGCCCCCCGTTGCTGCCGGTTCATACACAGAAAAGGGGACGGAGGGGATTAAGTCGTTTGTGGCACTTCGCTCGCCGGGCATGGCCCGGCACTACCGTGAACGAGGTCCCCAGACAGAAAGGGGCCGGCAATGCCGGCCCCTCGGGTATCACATGCCGTCGCCGGCTCAGTCCGCCCAGCGACCAGCGCCGGTCGACTGCGGCAGCACCTGCGCCGACAGCGGGCGATCATTGGCCAGCAGGTTCACCGCATCGGCCAGGATCGAGGCCGACTCGCGCAGCAGCGGGTCCGGACGCTTCTCGGCAGCCTTCTCGCGGGCGGCATCCTTTACGATGTCGCGCTCGTTGCCAGTCAGGCCGTCGTCGTTGCTGTCATCGGCCAGCGGGTCCAGGGCCAGGCCCAGTTCCTTGCGCATCGCCTGGCGCTCCTTGCGCTGGGTGTCCTGGCGCTCACGCTCGGCGCGGCGGGTGGCCTCGTTGAGCGAGATGTACTTCTTCGCGGCCTCGGTGCGGAACTGCTGCACGTCCTCGTTCCACCACTGGAATTCCTTGTCGGCGGCGATGCGCGCGTCATGGCGGGTTTCCAGCTTCGGCAGCAGCGGCGCGAAGTTGCCGTACTGGGTGTGCGGCACGGCAGCGATGCGGGTCCACGGCAGCGCGTTGTCGTAGGTGCTCTCGCCGAACTCGGTGGCATCGACGCTGGCCGGGAAGGCCAGGTCCGGCACCACACCCTTGTGCTGGGTGCTGCTGCCGCTGATGCGGAAGAACTGGGCGATGGTCAGCTTCACCTGGCCGAAGCGCTGGGTCTCGCCACTCGGCCAACGGTCCAGGTCGACGATGTTCTGCACGGTGCCCTTGCCGAAGCTGGTTTCACCGATCACCAGGCCACGACCGTAGTCCTGGATGGCGCCGGCGAAAATCTCCGAAGCCGAGGCCGAACCGCGGTTGATCAGCACTGCCAGCGGGCCATCCCATGCCACGCCCTGGTTGCGGTCGCTGTTGACGGTGACGCGGCCACCGGACTCGCGCACCTGCACCACCGGGCCCTGCTCGATGAACAGACCGGTCAGTTCAATGGCTTCATCCAGCGAACCACCACCGTTGTTGCGCAGATCCAGCACCACGCCGTCCAGCTTGTCGTTCTTGAAGCCGGCCAGCAGCTTGGCCACGTCGCGGGTGGCCGAGGCGTAGTCGGCCGCGTTGCGGCGACGGCCTTCGAAGTCCTGGTAGAAGGTCGGCAGCTTGATCACGCCGACCTTGCGCGCCGGTTCGCCATTGGCGGCCGGAATGGTCATGGTCTCGCCCTTGGCGGCCTGTTCGGCCAGGCGCACCTTCTGGCGGGTCAGCACCAGGGTGTGGTGCTTGCCGTCGGCGCCCTCAGCAGCCGGGATGAACTCCAGCTTGACCTGGGTATCCTTGGCGCCGCGGATCTTGGCCACAACGTCGTCGATGCGCCAGCCGATCACGTCCTCGACCAGGCCGGACTTGCCCTGGCCGACGCCAACGATACGGTCACCCGGCTTCAGCGTGCCATCCACTGCGGCCGGGCCACCGGCGATGATCTCGCGGATCACCACCACGTCGTCCTGGCGCTGCAGCTGCGCACCAATGCCTTCCAGCGACAGCGACATCGCCTGGTTGAAGTTCTCGGCGGTGCGCGGCGTGAAGTAATCCGTGTGCGGGTCAACGGCGCTGGTGTACGAGTTCATGAAGAACTGGAAGACGTCTTCGCCCTTCAGTTCATTGACCGACTTCTCCAGCGTCGCGTAGCGCTTGTCCAGCGTCTTGCGGATGTCGTCCGGCTTCTTGCCGGCCAGCTTCAGGCGCAGCCAGTCGTTCTTGACCGACTTGCGCCACAGCTCATCCAGTTCAGCGCTGCTGGCCGCCCACGGCACCTTCTTGCGGTCGTATTCGAAACGCTCGTCGGTGGTGAAGTCCGGCTCCTGCTTGAGCAGCTTGCGCGCATAGGCCACGCGTTCGCCGACGCGCTGCTTGTAGACCGCGAACACCTGGAACGCCGGCTCCAGCTCGCCGCCACGGATGGCCGAGGAAATGTTGGCTTCGAACGGCGCGAAGCGCGCCACGTCGGCCTGGGTGAAGTACTGCTTGCCGCCGTCCAGCGTCTCCAAGTAGCGCTTGAACACGTCCTTGGAGGTGGCCTCGTCCAGCGCACGCGGGCGGTACGCGTAGCGGCTGTCGGACAGCAGGCCGTACACCAGCTTGGAGGTGGTCACCTGATCGGCGGTTGCCGCAGCGGGCAATGCCGGCGAATCGGCCTTGGCCGCCAGCGCCAGCGGCGCGACCAGCGCCAGGGCCATCAGGAATGCGGGGGCTTTGAATTTCATTGACGTGCTCGAAGGCGCCTTGCCAAGGGGGAGACTGCGGGGTGTTAAGACACCACGACAGTGCCGAAAGTTGCCGGGTTTGTCACCCGGCCGCGCTCGGTGGAAAACCAGCCTAGCCGGGCCGGTGTAGCAAATTGTGAATGCAGGCGAAGGCGTGGGACCAACGGTCCGCACCCACGATGGTGGTGGCACCCATTGGCAGCGCCGGGCCGTGCTTGGCGAAGGCGTGCGGACCAACGGTCCGCACCCACCTCAGGAGACGCCGGCGCCCTTGGCCTGCACGTCGGCGTGGTACGACGAGCGCACCATCGGGCCGGAGGCCACGTGGCTGAAGCCCAGCTCGTAGCCGTAGTCTTCCAGCGCCTTGTAGTCCTCGGGGGTCCAGTACTTCAGCACCGGGTGGTGATGCGCGGTCGGCTGCAGGTACTGGCCGATGGTGATCATGTCCACGTCGTGCGCGCGCAGGTCACGCATGGTGGCCTTGATCTGTTCGAACTCTTCGCCCAGGCCCAGCATGATGCCGCTCTTGGTCGGCACGTCCGGGTGCTGCGCCTTGAAGTTCTTCAGCAGGTTCAGCGACCACTGGTAGTCCGCACCCGGGCGCACGTTGCGGTACAGGTCCGGCACGGTTTCGATGTTGTGGTTGAACACGTCCGGCGGGTTCTGCGCCAGGATCTCCAGCGCGCGCTCCATGCGGCCCTTGCCGCGGAAGTCCGGGGTCAGCACTTCGATGCGGGTGCCCGGCGACTTCGCGCGGATGGCACTGATGCAGTCGACGAAGTGCTGGGCACCGCCGTCGCGCAGGTCATCTCGGTCGACGCTGGTCACCACCACGTACTTCAGCCCCATGTCGGCCACGGTCTGGCCGAGGCTGGCCGGTTCGTTGGCATCCGGCGGCTTCGGGCGGCCGTGGGCGACGTCGCAGAACGAGCAGCGGCGGGTGCAGACCTCGCCGAGGATCATGAACGTTGCCGTGCCGTGGCCGAAGCACTCGTGGATGTTCGGGCAGCTGGCTTCCTCGCACACCGTCACCAGGCGGTTCTCGCGCAGCTTGGCCTTCAGGTTCTGCACCGCATTGCCCGAAGGAATGCGCACGCGGATCCAGGACGGCTTGCGCAGCACCGGCGCGTCGGCGAACTGCACCGGCGAGCGGTTGATCTTGTCACCGCCCAGCTGCTTGACCCCGGCCTGCAACGGCGCGGCGGACGGAGAGTCGCCCTGCACGATCTGCAGGGGAATGGAACGGGCGGTGGTTTCAGTCATGGCAGTTCCGGGGGGCGGTCAGGCGGCCGCAGAAAGATCAGGCAGTTCGGGCGTGGGCTGCAGCAGCAGGCCGAACTGGCGGGCCAGGTGGTCCAGCAGCACCGGCTTGACGGCCTCCATCCCGGAGGGCCCGCCCAAGTCTACTACCGAGGTCACCTGCAACCCCTGATAGCCACAGGGGTTGATACGGTGGAAAGGTTCCAGGTCCATGGCCACGTTGAAGGCCAGGCCATGGAAGGTACAGCCGCGGCGCACGCGGATGCCGAGCGCGGCGATCTTGGCGCCACCGACGTAGACGCCCGGGGCGCCCTCGCGGCGTTCGGCGCCGATGTTCCACTCGGCCAGGGTATCGATGATGGCCTGCTCGATGCGGCACACGTAGTCGCGCACACCGATGCCCAGCCGTGGCAGGCGCAGCAGCGGATAGACCACCAGCTGGCCGGGGCCGTGATAGGTCACCTGGCCGCCGCGGTCCACGTGCAGCACCGGGATCTCGCCCGGCGCCAGCACATGCTCGTCCTTGCCGGCCTGGCCCAGGGTGAATACCGGGTCGTGCTCGACCACCCACAGCTCATCGGCATCGGCGTCGCTGCGCTGGTCGGTGAAGCGCTGCATGGCGCGCCACACCGGTTCATAGGCCTGGCGGCCGAGGTCACGGACCACCGCCGGACGCGGCGCGCGGTCTTCCGGGGCGGCTTCGGCCGGGCAGCTGTCGGCTACAGCGTCCACTTCACTTCCGGGTGGTCGCGCAGTGCCTGGTGCGCCAGGTCGTACTGTTCGCGGCTCTCGGCCTTGAACACGATGCGCACGGACACGTACTTGCCGTTGGAGGAATGCTTCCAGCTGATGCGTTCGTTGACGACATCGATGCCGGCAGCCAGCAGCAGGCGGGGGAGCTCATGTTCCAGGCCGCGGTTGGCCGGGCCCATGGCACTGAGCTCGAACTGGCCGGGGAACTGGAAGCCGTGGTCGGGGTTGTCGGACTTGATTTCCATGCCCCCATTATCGGGCCGCAGGCCAACAAACCCAAGAGTATTCATCAACGTCAAACAGTGCACCGGTGAGTCGCTGCGTTGCAGCTGAACAGCCGTTCAGCATTGGCCGTTGCCCCTTGGGGCGCCGCAGGACAGTGCAGGATTGTCTTCACGAGACAATGTCGTTTTCGGAACAGACAAGTGATTCGAACGCGCTCGTTCCATCACGCCCGCACGAGTACCGTGTCGCGGCATATAACGACAGACAGAAAAAACCTCCACATGAGCCCCCCTTCCCAACGCCGCCTTGCAGCCCTCGGGCTGTCCGGCCTGCTGGCTGCTGCCCTCCCCCTCGCCGCCCAGGCGGCCGAACAATGTGGCCCGGACGCGATGCGCGACCACCCTCCGCAGGTCAATTTCCGCGTTGACAACGACCTGTTCGGCGGCCGCCACCAGGACCAGGGCTATACCAATGGTGCACTGTTGACCCTGGTCTCGCCCAATCTGGTCGATTACACCGACGACCCCTGCCTGCCACGCATGGCCCGCTGGGTGAACCAGTACCTGGAAGGGCTGCATCCGGGCAAGTTCGAACAGCAGAACATGATCTTCAGCATCGGCCAGGGCATCTTCACCCCGACCGATTTCAGCCGCAGGGACCTGATTGAGGACGACCGCCCTTACGCCGGCGTACTGATCGCAAACTTCGGTTTCAATGCGCGCAGCGGCGACCGCCTGCAGACCACCCAGCTGACGCTGGGCGTGGTTGGCCCGTGGGCACAGGGCAAGCAAGTGCAGAATGCCGTGCACGAAGTGCTGGGCGACGAGAAATTCAAGGGCTGGGACAACCAGCTGCACAACGAGCCCCTGTTCATGCTGACCCATGAGCGCATGCGCCGCTGGCCGGGCGATGCCAGCGTCAATGCCGACGGCTGGGGTTGGGACGCGATCAGCCACTACGGCGGATCGATCGGCAACCTGGAAACCAAGGCCAACCTTGGCGGTGAAGTGCGCTTCGGCTGGAAGCTGCCGGACGACTTCGGCAGCACGCCGTTGCGCCCGGCCGGTGAGAACACTGCGCCGACCCGTGGCGGCCGTCCCAATGGCTGGTCCTGGCACCTGTTCGCGACCTCGGACGCCGCCTGGGTGATCCGTGACATCACGCTGGATGGCAACACGTTCCGCAACAGCCACAGTGTGGACAAGCGCCACGTGGTGGCCTACGGCGGCTATGGCGTGGCGGTGATGTACGGACGCTGGAAGTTCGCTGCGGCGCGTTACCACAGCACGCGCGAGTTCAACGGCCAGCGCGAAGCGCCGGTGTTCGGCAGCTTCACCATCAGCCGCTCGCTGTAGGTAGGTGCCGACCGTTGGTCGGCACACCGGGGCCGGCATATCCGGATGGGTTCATGAGGAGCCGGCCAGCGGCCGGCACTACCCACATCCGGCAGGATTCATGCGCAAGCGGCATCCCGAAACAGAAAAGGCCGGCATTTGCCGGCCTTTTCCCTCACCACGCCGGGGCGTGGATCATTCCGATTCCCACCACATCCAGAAGCTGTCCCACAGGCGCTTGAAGAAGCCGGCCTGTTCAACGGCAGCCACCGCCACCAGCGGCGCTTCGGCCACCAGCTTGCCATCCAGCATCACCTTCACGGTGCCGATCTGCTGGCCGGCGGTGAACGGTGCTTCCAGGGTCTTGGGCACGTCGATGCTCGGCTTCAGGTCGTTGTAGCGGCCGCGCGGCACGCTCACCAGCATCGGCTGGGCCACGCCCAGCTGCACCTTGTCGGTGGTGCCCTTCCAGACCTTGTGCTCGGCCACGGCCTTGCCCGGCTCGTACAGGCGGTGGGTCTCGAAGAAGCGGAAACCCCAGTTCAGCAGGGCCAGGCTGTCATCGGCACGCTGCTTTTCCGACTGGCCGCCCAGCACCACGGCGATCAGGCGCTGGTCGCCGCGCTGGGCCGAGCTCATCAGGCAGTAACCGGCTTCGGAAGTGTGGCCGGTCTTGATGCCGTCCACGCTGCCATCGCGCCACAACAGCAGGTTGCGGTTCGGCTGCTTGATGTTGCCGACCTGGAATTCCTTGATCTTGTTGTACGCGTAGGTTTCCGGGTAATCGCGCACCATCGCGCGGCCCAGCAGCGCCAGGTCGTAGGCGGTGCTGTGGTGGCCCTGCGCAGTCAGGCCATGGGCGTTGACGAAGTGCGAATTCTTCATGCCGATCTTGGCGGCATAGCTGTTCATCAGCGACGCAAAGGCTTCCTCGCTGCCAGCCACATGCTCGGCCAGGGCGATCGCGGCGTCGTTGCCGGACTGGATCGCCATGCCCTTTTCCATGTCTTCCAGGCGCGCGGTCTGGTTGACCGGGAAGCCGCTGTAGCTGCCATCGGTACCCGCACCGCCTTCGCGCCAGGCGCGTTCGCTCATCATCACCTGGTCATCCGCACGGACCTTGCCGTTCTTGACCTCGGCAGCGATCACGTAGGACGTCATCACCTTGGTGATGCTGGCCGGAGCCAGCTGTTCGTTGATGTTTTCACCGGCCAGCACCTGGCCGGTGGCGTAATCCATCAGCACCCAGGCCTTGGACACGCTCGGCGCCGGCGCCGGCGGAGTGGCGACGGTGGCCGGGGCGGCAGCGGCGGCGGCAGGCGCCGGCGTGGCCGGAGTCGGCAGCGGCGTCTGGGCGGAAGCCAGGCCCACCACCAGGGTGGCGGCCAGGGCGGTGGCGGCGGAACGGAAATTCATTGGACAGCAGGCTCCAGGGGACGGCCAGGAATGGAGGGTGGAACGTAGCGGCCATTGTAAGGCCGGGGCAGCATGGGCCGGCAGCACCGGCCCGGGTGGATCAATCCTTGACGATCTGCGGCGAACCCAGCCCCAGACCGGCGATGCGGCCGACAAGTTCCGCGGCGCTGGCATGGTCGCTGGCGGGAACGCGCAGGCGGAACAGCGTACGGCCACCGGCGGCGATGTCACTGATGGTGGCACCGACGATGCCGGCGGCGTTGAGCTGGCCCATCGCGCGGTTGGCGTTGTCACGGTTGGAGAAGCTGGCAACCTGCACCATGACTGCGCCCATCACCTGCTGCGACAGGCTGGGGGTAGCGGCGGCGGTGCGGACCGGTGCCTGCGCAGCGGCGCGCGGCGTGGTGCTGGCAACGACCGCCGGAGCCGGCGCGTATGCGGTGCTGCGCACCGGCGGAGCACTCGGCGGCAGGCTGCTGACCGCCACATCCGGCACGGTGCTGGCCATGCCCTGGGTGGTGGCCGGCTGGCCACGCGCCGGCATGCCATCGGCCGGCAGCCCCTTGACCAGGCGATCGATGTCGCTGTCGGCGGCGGCACGCGCGGTCGGTGCCGGGCGCGCACTGGCTACAGCGCTGGCGGCGGCCGCTTCCGCAGCACGACGCTCGCGGCGCGACGGCTTCTGCGCCAGCAGGTTGCCCTCACCCGGCTGCAGCGCGCGCACTTCCACGTTGCCGGTGCCGCGCTGGGTGATGCCCAGGCGCACAGCGGCGGCATAGCTGAGATCGACCACGCGGCCATCATGGAACGGACCGCGATCGTTGACGCGCACGATCACCGACTCACCGTTGTCGAGGTTGGTCACGCGGGCGAAGCTGGGCAGCGGCAGCGTCTTGTGCGCAGCGGTGAACTGGTACATGTCGTAGACCTCACGGTTGGAGGTCAGGCGGCCGTGGAACTTGGCGCCGTAGTACGACGCGGTGCCGCGTTCGACATAGTTGCGGGTGTCGTCGAGCACTTTGTACGACTTGCCCAGCACCACGTACGGCGTCTTGTTGCCGATCGCCGAGCGTTCTTCCGCGGTCACTTCCGGCTCGGGGATGCAGGCCACGTTGGGAATGTAGTCCGGCGTGCTGTCACGCACGCCCGGCTTGTACAGGCCACCGGCGGTGTAGTTGCCGCGGGTGCTCAGGTCTTCCTTGGCCGCCGCGTAGGGCGATCCTTCCGGGCAGTGTGCCGGGCGCGAGCCGCGCCCCTGCACCAGGGTGCCGCCGGACTTGCCACCATGGCCGGCCGTGGCCGGCTTCTTCGGCGCGCTGCTGCAGGCAGCCAGCGCGAGGACGATCAAGCCTGGGACCAGCCATCTGATGTTCATGCCGGGGGCAGCTCCTGTCCGGCAATGGCCTGGGACAACTGGAACACGGCCATCGCGTACATCTTCGAGAGGTTGTAGCGGGTGATCGCGTAGTAGTTCTGGAAGCCCAGCCAGTACTGCTTGCCGGTGCTGCCTTCAAGCGTGATCGGCGTAGCGGTGGCGCCCGGCTGCACCGCTGCGCTGGGCTGGTAGCCACGCTTCGCCAGGTCGGCCAGCGACCAGGTCGGCATCCATTCGGTCGGATTGAATTCCTCGCGGCCCGGCGCCAACGTGGCCGGCACGGCCACCTGCCCGCCACGCACCCAGCCACCCTTCTTCACGAAGTAGTTGGCGATGGACGAGAACACGTCGTCGTAGCTGGTGAACAGGTCGCGACGGCCGTCGCCATTACCGTCCACCGCGTAATCGAGGTAGCTGGACGGCATGAACTGGCCCATGCCCATCGCGCCGGCATAGCTGCCCTTGAGCGTGGTGATGTCCAGGTTCTCTTCGCGGCCCAGCTCGAACAACTTGGCCAGCTCATCGCGGAAGAACAGCTCGCGGCGCACTTCGCGCTCCAGCTTGGCCGGGTCGCCGCTGCGCGGGTAGTAGAACGCCAGCGTGTACAGCGCATCGAGCACGCGATGGCTGCCGGCATTCTTGCCGTAGCTGGTTTCCACGCCGATGATCGCCACGATCACTTCGGCCGGCACACCGGTGCGCTGCTGCACGCGATCCAGTTCGGCGCGATGCTGGGCCAGGAACGCGCGGCCGCCATCGATGCGCGCCTTGCTGATGAACATCGGCCGGTACTCGTTCCACGGCTTGACCCGTTCGGCCGGGCGCGACATCGCGGCGATGATCGGCTGGCGCACCTGCGCCTGGTCGAGCACGCTGCTGATCTGCTCCGGCTTCAGGCCATAGCGCTTGGCGGTATCGGCAATGAAGCGGGCCCGTGCGACCTCGAACGGCACCGGGGTGAGATCGACCGGCGGCGCGGTGGCGGCAGCGGCTTCGGGCGCGGCCTCGGCCGGGCCATGGGCCTTGGCGGCGGGCTGGCGCGGCGTACTGCTGGCCTGGGGCGAAGACGGTGGGGACTTCGGCTGGGTCGCGCAGGCGACCAGGCCGAGGGTGAGCATGCAGGCCAGAGTGCGTCGAATCATCGTCGCAGGTTAGCAGGTCATGGATGAATTAAAACCCCTAACACCATGAATCACAACGATTTGCCTGCGAGTAGCGGGAAATGTGAAGACGTCGTGATCACACTTCCCCATTCAGATAGAGGTTGCCGGTTGCGTCCCCATCCCCGCAGACGCAACCGGCGACCGGATCCGGTCGGTACCCGCGCGGCTGCCGCTCCCCAGTGGCAGTGCTCCGCGCTCCCTGTACCCGTTGGATCAGTACTGCTTCCCGCCCGACGCCCCCTCGCGCTGCAACGATTGACGGCGCGCCGTGCCGAACGGGCCGCCATTGTGCAGGCCGATTACGACAAGTCCATTGATCAGGATCAACGCGCTGTAAAAGTGTGAACCAGCTAACGCTTTTTCCGGACTTTGGTCAGTGGGCGTGCTGCCGTGCATCGTTGTGAGAACGCTTCCACAACGGGCGTTGCGCAGAGTCAGGAAGTTTCCAGCCAACGGCGCAGCCCCTCGTGGGTGGGGTGTGTTGCGGAAAGCAGAAGCCGCCGCTGGGCCGGTCGGGTTGGGTACGCGGGGGACGCCGTGAATCCGTCCCTGAAGTGACCCCCTGGAGGCTTGGCAGCCGCTTGCTCTTGCGCGCAGTCCTGCACGCGCGGCAAGGCCAGGGTTTGGGCGTCCTGCCCAACCCGCCCGAGGCATGCCTCGGGCCCATGCGGCTGACACCCCCGCATACCCAACCCGACCGCCCTCTGACAGATTTCGGTGGTCTGCCACCCACGGAGAAGAAAGAGAAGATCACAAGCGGGTCGCGCGCTGCGCTTGCTCGAGAGCCGAGCATGGCTATGCCGGTCGTCCTGACCGGCACCCTTCGGGCCGTCGCCGTGGGCGACGTTGGCAGCGGCTCCTGCCGCTGCCTTCGGCTCTACACAAAGCAAGGAAGCGACCCGCCAGGCCGCTTTTGCTTTTGATCTTCTTTTTCTTCTCCGTGGGTGGACGCGCACGGAACCTGTCCGTGGCCGGGTAGATGGGCTGCGCAGGGGCGTGAGCCGCATGGATGCGGCGACCGAGCTTACATGGACGTACTTGCAGCGTCCCCTGCGCAGCCCATCTACCCGGCCCCACCCATGAACTGCTTTGCGCGACCACCCACGAGGGGCTGCGCCGTTGGCTGGAAACCCTATCCCCCGTGCACGGGGCGGTGCCCACGTACCGCCATCACCAGGCCGATGCCGGCCAGCAACGAGACCGCCGATGTCCCGCCATAACTGATCAACGGCATCGGAATGCCCACCACCGGCAGCAGGCCGGAAATCATTCCACCGTTCACCAATACGTAGACGAAGAACGCCAGCCCCAGGCTGCCGGCCAGCAACCGCGCATGGGTGTCGCGCGCGTGCACTGCGATCCACAGGCAACGCCCGACCACGAACAGGTACAGCGCGAACAGCGTCGCCACACCGATCCAGCCGAATTCCTCGGCCAGCACCGAAAACGCGAAGTCGGTGGTGTACTCGGGCAGGAAATCCAGTGTGGCCTGGGTGCCCTGCCCCCAGCCACGTCCCTGCCAGCCACCGGAACCGATCGCGATGCGCGACTGCAGGATGTTCCAGCCGGTGCCGAGCGGGTCTGCTGCCGGGTCTAGGAAGGTCAGTACGCGATCCTTCTGGTACTGCCGCAACACGCCGAGCCAGGCCAGTGGCGCGGCCACCGCCAGCCCCACCGCGCCGGTGGCCACCCAGCCCCAGTGCAGGCCCGCCAGCAACAACGCGAACACGCCGCTGGCGGTGACCAGCGTGGCGGTACCGAGGTTGGGCTGCATCAGGATCAGCACGGCGGGAACGCCGATCAGCACTGCGGCCGTCAGTACCGTGCGTGGTGACGGTGGCAGCGGTTGCCGGTGCAGGTACCAGGCCATCATCAACGGCAGGCTGAGCTTGAGCAGCTCGGAGGGCTGCAGGTAGAAGACGCCGAGGTTGAGCCAGCGCTGCCCGTACTTGCCGGTGCCGATCACATACACCGCCATCAGCGGCAGCATCGACAGCGCGTACAGCGCCGGTGTCCACGCGCGCAGGCGCAGCAGCGAAACACGCGACAGCAGCCACATCGCCAGCAGGCCACCGGCGAAGCGCGTCGCCTGCCCGGTGACCGGACCGGACACGCTGTGCAGCACCGCCAGCCCCGCGCCCATCAGGATCAACAACGCGACCAGCAACGGCAGGTCGATCGTGCGCACCGCCTCACGGCAGCCGCCAAGCATTCGTTTCCAGTCCACGCTGGCCACGGTAACAACGCGCGCTTGCGTGAAGCTGTCAGGGTGCTTCTGCGTCTGTAGAGTCGAGCCGTGCTCGACTGCCTTTCATGCAGCAGAAGCAGTCGAGCACGGCTCGACTCTACAGAACAGCGAGAAGCAATCGAGCATATGGAAGCGCGATGAAAGGCGCGGCCGTTGTTACCCGTAGCCGCCGTGCACTGGATTGTGGCTACGCACGGCCATCACCAACCCGAAGCCGGCCAGCAGCGAGACCGCCGAGGTACCGCCATAGCTGATCAGCGGCATCGGCACGCCCACCACCGGCAGCAGGCCGGAGATCATCCCGCCGTTCACCAGCACGTAGACGAAGAACGCCAGGCCGGTGGCGCCGGCCAGCAGGCGCGAATAGGAATCGCGCGACTGGCTGGCGATCCACAGGCAGCGCCCGATCACCACCAGGTACAGCGCCAGCACGGTGGCCACGCCGATCCAGCCGAACTCCTCGCTCAGCACCGAGAACGCGAAGTCGGTGGTCTGCTCGGGAATGAAGTTCAGATGCGACTGCGAGCCCTCGCCCCAGCCCTTGCCATCGAAGCCGCCGGAACCGATCGCGATCTTCGACTGGATGATGTTCCAGCCGGCTCCCAGTGCATCCATCTCCGGGTCCAGGAACATCATGATGCGGTCCTTCTGGTACGGCCGCAGCAGCCAGAACCAGGCCACCGGCGCGACCGCAGCCACGCCACCCACGCCCAGCCCGACCCACCACCACGGCAGGCCTGCCAACAGCAGCACGAACACGCCGCTGGCGGCGATCAGCACACCGGTACCGAAGTCCGGCTGCAGCATCACCAGGCCGGTCGGTACGCCGATGATGACCAGGGACACGAGTACGGTATTGAAGCGCGGTGGCAACGGCATCTTGTGCAGATACCAGGCCACCATCATCGGCAGGCTGACCTTCAGCAGTTCGGCCGGCTGCAGGTAGAAGAACTTCAGGTCCAGCCACTGCCGCCCGTACTTGCCGGTGCCCAGCACGAACACCGCCAGCAACGGGATCATCGAGATCGCGTAGATCATCGGTGTTGCCGAGCGAATGCGCAGGATCGGTACCCGTGAGATGCCCCACAGCGCGGCCATGCCCACTGCAAAGCGCGCGCCCTGGGCCATCACCAGGCCGTCGCCACCGGCACTCTTCAAGGTGGCCAGGCCGATCACCATCAGCGCGCCCAGGGCCAGGCACAGTACCCAGTCCAGCGTGCTGAAAAAGCGGCGCAGCATGTCGCCGGCCCAACGCAGGAACACTCTCATCGTGCGGGCTCCGCGGTGGTCGGGCGTGGCGTGGCCGGCAGCGCGGCGGCGGCCGGCGTTCCCGGCGGCGGTGCGGGTGCCGGTTCCGGCGCAGGCACGCCAATCAGCACGGGGTGTTCCCCCAGTTGTGCCGCAGCAAGGTCACCGGCCTGGCGCGCGCCCACATCTTCGTTGTCGAATGCGGTTGCACCGATGGCGGTGGTGCCGCGCTCGCTGTCCAGCGGCTGCATGCCTTCGGGCATCTTGCCCAGCAGGTAGGCGTCGAACACCTTGCGTGCGATCGGCGCGGCCGCCGCGCCGCCGTAACCACCGCCCTCCACTGCGATCGCCAGCGCGATCACCGGCTGGTCGACCGGCGCGAAACCGACGAACAGCGCGCGGTGGCGCAGGTGCATCGGCAGGCTCTTCGGGTTCACTGCAGCGGTGCCCTTGCGACTGACGACCTGCGCGGTACCGGTCTTGCCTGCCATCGTGTAAGGCGCGCCGGCCGCCATTCGCGCAGCGCTGCCGCCAGGCAGCATGGTGGCCATCATGCCTTCGCGCACCGCCTGCAGGTTGTTCGGGTTCGGGCTGACCGGTTTGCTCTCGCCCGGGTCGGTCGCCATCCAGTCATGGTCGAACCCCGCACGCTGCTGGATCACCAGATGGGGCGTGCGCAGCTGCCCGTTGGCCAGCCCACTGACGCCCCGCGCCAGCTGCAGCGGAGTGACCTTCCAGTCACCCTGGCCGATGCTGATGTTGACTGTGTCACCCGGATACCAGGCTTCCTTGCGGCTCTTCCGCTTGTAGGCCGGCGACGGCAGGATGCCGCCGATCTCGCCGGTCAGGTCGATGCCGGTCGGCTGGCCGAAGCCGTAGTACTCCATGTAATGGTCGAAGCGCTCGATGCCCAGATCCAGCGCCAGCTTGTAGTAATACGTGTTGACCGATTGCGCGATCGACTTGCGCAGGTCGGTCCAGCCGTGGCCGCCGCGGTGCGAGTCACCCCAGCCACGCGAGGTGCCGGGCAGGTAGAACATGCCGGTGGACAGCACCTTGTCTTCCGGGCGGCGCACGCCCGAATCGAGGCCAGCCAGGCCGATCAGCGGCTTCAGCGTGGAACCGGGGGCGACGCCACCGAGCACCAGGCGATTGAACTGCGGCCGCGACGGGTTGTCGTTCAGCGCCTTGAAGTCGGCATGGGAAATACCGTTGACGAACAGGTTGGGGTCGTAGGACGGCAGGCTGACCATCGCCAGCACTTCGCCGGTGCGCGGGTCCATCGCCACCGCCGAGCCTTCCTGGTCGCCGAAGGCGGCCACCATGGCGCGCTGCAGGTCGGCGTCGATCGACAGCCGCAGGTCGGCGCCGGACTGCGCGGCGACGCGGCCGATGGTGCGGATCGCACGGCCCTGCACGTTGGTCTCGACCTGCTCGTAGCCGACCTTGCCGCGCAGCTGCTGCTCGTAATAACGCTCCAGGCCGGACTTGCCGATGTGGGTCAGCGCGGCATTGCCCTCGCCGAGGATTTCCAGGTCCTTGTCATCGACGCGGCCGACGTAACCGATGATGTGCGCGAACAGATCGCCATAGGGATAGCGACGGGTCAGGTAGGGTTCCAGCTCGACGCCGGGGAAGCGCCAGCGGTCGACGGCAAAGCGCGCCATCTCCTCGTCGCTCATGCGCAGCTTCAGCGTGACCGGCAGGAACTTGCGGCGCGCCTTGCGCGACTTGTTGAACGCTTCCAGTTCTTCCGGGCTGATGCTGATGATCTTCGCCAGCCCTTCCAGGGTGGCGTCCATGTCCTTGACCTTGTCCGGGGTCACGTCCAGGCGGAAGGCCGGCACGTTCTCGGCCAACAGGCGGCCGTTGCGGTCGTAGATCATGCCGCGCCCGGGCACCACCGGCCGCGGCTTGATGCGGTTGGCTTCCGAGCGCGTGGCGTAGACGTCGTGGTCCAGCACCTGCAGCTTGAAGTACCAGCCGCCCAGGCCCAGCAGGCAGACCAGCACACCCAGGAAGCCCAGCGCCGCGCGGCGGCGGAACTGTTCGGCTTCGGCGTGCGGATTCTTGACCTGGCGGCGCGGGATCATGGCTCAGCGCCCGCGCTTGCCGAAGCGCACCGCGTCCAGCAGCACGAATACCAGCGGCCACAGGCCCATGCCCAGCAGCGGTGCCCACCAGTACGACCACGGCAGGGTCGGCTCATCCACCACGATGTGGACCAGCGCGCTGACGATGCGGTCGTTGAACAGCAGGCCGCCGATGGCCAGCATCTGCTGGGACATCGGGAAGAAGCGGATGCGGGCGCGGAAGCGCTGCAGGATGAAGGCCAGCATCACCAGCCGCAGCGCCTGTTCGCCGAGTACACCGCCGTACAGCAGATCGGCGATCACGCCACTGGCGAAAGCGACGCCCAGGCCGACACGCTCAGGCGCTTCAATCACCCAATAGGCCAGCACCAGCGCCAGCCAGTATGGGCGCAGCGGCTGCAGCAGCGCCGGCAACGGCAGCAGGCCCAGCAGCAGCGCCACCACCAGGCTGGCCGGCAGCACCCACGGGTTGTCGCGCAGGCGGCTCATCGCTGGGCCTCCGGCGTGGTCGGTTGCCGGCCAGCGGCCGGCACTACCGTCGCCGACCCAGCATCGGGTGGAGAGCCCCCCTCTTGTAGAGGGGGGCGCGCTGAAGGCGCGGGGGTAAGGGAGGATGCGCGGGCCGGTTGCGCCGAAGGTGCAGTCGGCGGCAATTCGCTGGCCGCAGGCAAGCGAATTGCCGCGCCCGGGCGCAGCAGCAGCACGTCGCGGCCGCGGTCCAGCTGCGCCGCCGGCTTCAGTTCGCCGACCAGGAAGGCGTGCGTGTCGTCCGGGCGCAGGCCGGTGATGGTGCCGACCGGGAACCCGGCCGGGAAGCGGCCACCGAGGCCGGAGGTGACGATCTCATCGCCCACCTCCACGCCGGCGCTGAGCGGGATGTCGCGCAGTTCCAGCTTGTCGCCGCGGCCGTAGACGATCAGGCGAACGCCGTTGCGGGCCACCGTCACCGGCACGGCATGGTCGGGGTCGGTCAGCAGCAGCACGGTGGAGGTACCGCCAGTGACGCTGATCACCTGGCCCATCAGACCGCCGGCATCGATCACCGCCTGGCCGACGTGCACGCCTTCGCGGCTGCCGGCGTCGAGCACCAGACGCTGCTTCACCGGATCCAGGTCGATGTCCAGGATCGGCGCCAGCTGCACGTCCAGGCCACTGCGCTCGGCCACGTTCAGCAGTTCGCGCAGCTGGGCGTTATCCAGCGCGGCGGTCTGCAGGCGGGTCAGGCGGGCGTTGGCCAGCAGCAGCTGGTTGCGCAGTTCACGGTTCTCGTTGACCAGCTGGCCGTGGCTGGCCGCCGAGTCCTTGACCTGGTTGCCGAGCTTGCCCGGCAGTCCCGCCAGTGCCCATACCGGCTGCACCAGGCTGTTGGCCTGCCCGCGCAGCTGCGCAAGCCAGCCGGCCTGGTCGTCAAGCACGATCAGGGTGATGGCCAGTGCGAGATAAGCCAGCAGACGCAGCGGGCTGGCGGCATCACCGGATCGGGAAGCAACGGGAGGTCCGGCGTAGGGCGGCACGGCAACGATTCAACTGGCAGAAGGCGGAAGGGAAACACGCGGACGCCCCGCCGGTGCCGGCCTACCCTCATGGTGGGCCGCACCCCGGAGGGGCGCTGCGGGCGCAGGCAGCCGGGACGGCTTATTCCGGCGCAAAGAACTCGTTGCCGTGCATGTCGACCAGCTCCAGCGCACGGCCACCGCCGCGGGCCACGCAGGTCAGCGGATCGTCCGCCACCTGCACGTGCAGGCCGGTTTCCTCGGAAATCAGGCGGTCCAGGTCACGCAGCAGGGCGCCACCACCGGTCAGCACGATGCCGCGCTCGGCGACGTCGGCGCACAGTTCCGGCGGGGTCTGCTCCAGCGCCAGCTTGACCGCGCTGACGATGCCCGACAGCGGCTCGTGCAGGGCCTCGAGCACCTCGTTGGAGCTGATCTTGATCATCTTCGGCACGCCCTCGGCGAGGTTGCGGCCGGAGATTTCCATCTCGATCACTTCCGCCTGCGGGTAGGCGCAGCCCAGCTCGACCTTGATGCGCTCGGCGGTGGCTTCGCCGATCAGCATGCCGTGGTTGCGGCGCACGTAGTTGGTGATCGACTCGTCGAAGCGGTCGCCGCCGATGCGGACCGAGGCCGAATAGACGATGCCGTTGAGCGAGATCACCGCCACCTCGGTGGTGCCGCCGCCGATATCGATGACCATCGAGCCACGGGCTTCGGTAACCGGCATGCCGGCGCCGATCGCGGCGGCCATCGGCTCTTCGATAAGGAACACATCACGGGCACCGGCTTCCTCGGCCGATTCCTTGATCGCGCGGCGCTCGACCTGGGTCGAGCCGGCCGGCACGCAGACCAGCACGCGCGGGCTCGGGCGCAGCACGCGCGACTTGTGCACCTTCTTGATGAAGTGCTTGAGCATCGCCTCGGTGTAGGTGAAGTCGGCGATGACGCCGTCCTTCATCGGGCGGATGGTGGTGATGTGGCCCGGGGTACGGCCAAGCATCTGCTTGGCTTCGGCGCCTACGGCTGCCACCGAGCGGGTACCACCAATGGCACGGTCCTGGCGCACGGCCACGACCGACGGCTCGTTCAGCACGATCCCCTGCCCGCGCACGTAGATGAGGGTGTTGGCCGTGCCCAGGTCGATGGACAGGTCGTTGGAGAACATGCCACGGAGTTTCTTGAACATCTGAGGAAGGAGTCCTGAGGGGTGTCGTGCCCGCCGCGGGATGGCGAAAAAATGGGCAGAAATCGAGGCCGACAAGCCTAGCAACCCGCCTGCCGCCGAGCAAGGAAAAAACTAGCTGAACCCGCGTCTTCACAGGCTTTCGGCCTGATCGGGTCTCACCCGGTTCTGGCCCTGAGCGGCACCAGCGGGTAACCTTTGCGCCGTCGGGCGCCCAAGGGCGCCGTTTGCTTGCCCGCCGAACCGGGCCGGCCCACCCCAAAATTCACCGCATAGGCTTACATCGATGTCCGCTCTGATCTGTGGTTCTCTTGCCTTCGACACCATCATGGTGTTCCCGGACCAGTTCAAGAATCACATCCTGCCGGACAAGGTGCACATCCTGAACGTGTCCTTCCTGGTGCCGCGCATGCGCCGCGAGTTCGGCGGCTGCGCCGGCAACATCGCCTACAACCTGCACCTGCTGGGCGGCCAGCCGATCCCGATGGGCACCGTCGGTTCGGACTTCGGCCCGTACCGCGAGTATTTCGAAGGCCTGGGCATCGACCTGACGCGCGTGCGCGTGATCGATGAGCTGTTCACCCCGCAGGCGTTCATCACCACCGACCACGACAACAACCAGATCACCGCCTTCCATCCAGGCGCGATGATGCGTTCCTACGAGAACCACGTGCGTGGCGTGCCCGGCGTGACCCTGGGCCTGGTCGGCCCGGACGGTCGAGAAGGCATGATCCAGAACGCGCAGGAATTCCACGAAGACGGCATCCCGTTCATCTTCGACCCGGGCCAGGCCATGCCGCTGTTCAACGGACCGGAGCTGCGCGCCTTCATCGACCAGGCCGACTACGTGGTGGTCAACGACTACGAGTCGAACCTGCTGCAGGAACGCACCGGTTGGGACGAGAAGGAGATCGTCAGCCGGGTCAAGGCCTACATCACCACCCGTGGCCCGAAGGGCGCGGTCATCCACACCCCGGAAAAGAGCTACGACATCCCGCCGGCGCACGAACGCCGCGTGGTCGACCCGACCGGCTGTGGCGACGCGTTCCGCGCCGGCCTGATCTACGGCATCCAGAAGGGCTACGACTGGCTGACCATCGGCCGCATGGGCAACCTGATGGGCGCGCTGAAGGTGGAGCACCCGGGCACCCAGAACCAGCGCTTCACCTTTGACGAGTTCAACGAGCAGTTCAAGCAGCAGTTCGGTTACGCGCTGGGCGCGTAAACCGAACTGCCCGCGCATCTGTTCGGTAGGTGTCGACCTTGGTCGACACGCTGTGCCTTGGTAGGTGTCTACCTTGGTCGACACTGCCGGCCAGCGGCCGGCACTACCCCTTCTGCTGCCAGGCCGCCAACAGTGCACGGCAATCGGCGAAATGCCAGTCGGCACTGCCCGGCCACGGGTTCTCCGGCAGATTGACCAGCACGGTGTGGGTGCCCGCGGCGCGGCCGCACTCCAGGTCATAGGCGTGGTCTCCGACCATCACCGCCTCCGCAGCCCCGATTCCCCAGCGTCGAAGATGCTGCTGCAGGCCATCCGGCGACGGCTTGGGCACCGCTTCATCGCGGCCGATGATGTCGGCATCGTCGAACAGTTCCCCGACCCCGATCGCGTCCAGGGTCAGCTTCGCCAGCGCATGATCGTTGCGGGTCAGGATGCCCAGCCGGCAGCCGGCCGCCGCCAGCGCGCGCAGCAGCTTCACCGCGCCCGGTGCCGGCAGCGCGTCCTCGGCCAGCGTGCGCTCGTGATCCAGCAGCCACTCACGCTTGGCCTGCGCCGGTGCATCCGGCAGCGCTGCGATATGGTCGAGGATGTCTTCCTCCGCGGCGATCAGCAGCGCGCGGCGGATCGCGGCGAAATCATGCACAGCGACGGTCAGCGTGCCGTCCATGTCGAACACCCAGTGCCGGATCGCGGACAACGCGTGCACTGCGCTGCCCGCCGCAACCATCACTGCCACCACTGCGGCATGCGGCTGGCGTCGACACCACCGGTTTCGAACACGGCGGTACGCGTGCCGCCGGCCTTGACCGGGAACTCGATGCTGATCGACTTGCCCTTGCGCGCCAGCTTCCACAACGCCTTCTGGTCGGTGATGAACAGCGCGATGGCTTCATCGGTCTTCGGGCGCCAGGCCGCCATGGAAATCGGCTTGCCGTCGTCCACGGTCACCTTCACCGTGCACTGCGGGCAACGGAAATCGCCGGCCTGCAGCACCAGGTAGGCATGCCGCTTCCACTCCGGGTGATCGCGGAACACCAGCTGCACCGGCTTGGCACCGCTGCCATCCACATCCACCCGTTCCTTGCTGTAGATCTGCGCCGAAACCTGGTTGCCCTTGTTGCCCACCGGGATCTGGTTGTACTGCCACAGCGCCTGCATGCGGCGCAGGTCCCGCGCAGCATCGCCCTTGGCCTTGACCTCGTCGAAGCCGGCGGCGATGCGCTCGGCGGCGGCGGTGTCCTTGTACTGGTCCAGCAGCGAGGCGCCATGCAGGCGCGCACGCTCCCAGTCCTGTGCGGCCACGGCCATGTCGTACTGCTTGGCCACGTCTTCGGCCTTGGCTTCCTTCTGTGCCTGCACGGCGGCAGCGGCGGCTTCCTGCGCCTTGCGCTCTTCCTCGGGGTTGCTGCAGGCAGCCAGGGCCAGGGTGCAGGCGGTGAGCAGGATCAGTCGTTTCATGGCGGAGGTCCTTCGTGTTTTCGCATATCTGTAGAGTCGAGCTTGCTCGACTGCTGTTGAAGAGCCAGTCGAGCAAGCTCGACTCTACAAAAAAAAGCGCCGGGGGATGCCCGGCGCGTTTTCTTACTTGGCTTCGGCCTTGGCCAGCATGTCCTGGACCGAGGCGGTGGTGATCGGGTGGTAGCCCGGCTTGGCCTTTTCGAAGGCCTGCTTGGCCAGCTCCAGCCCCTTCGGCGTCTTCACCAGTTCGGCGTAGATCGGCAGGATCAGCTTGCGACGGCCGACGCGCTCGATAAAGGCGGCCGCGCCTTCATTGGCCTGCTCGTAGCCGCTGCGGATTGCCAGCGGATACCAGCGCATGGCGATCTCGCCATTCGGGGTGCCGGTGAAGTGGAAGGCCTTGTCCAGCGTGGCCAGCTTGTCCAACGGCTGGGTCGCGCCCAGGCCGTCGATGAAGCGCACCCATTCCTGCGTGCTCCAGTCGGCGATGACCTGGCTGCTCGGCACGGTGCCGGCGCTGGCAAACGCGATGCGCGCGGTATCGACGCTGCTGAAGTTGCGCGACTGCGCCTTGGCCGCGAACGCCGGGATGCCCGGCTCGTCCAGCCATGCCTTCAGTTCGGCCTCGGTCACTGCCGACGGATTCTTCGGCAGCAGGTTCTTCTTCAGGTACTCGACGAACTGGTCGGTGTTCGCGCTCTGGAAGGCGTGGTCATCGAACCAGCCACGCAGGAACGGATCGAAGGTCTCGCGGCCGAAGCGCTGCTCCAGGAATTCCAGGAACCACGAACCCTTGACGTAGGCGACCTGGCTGAGGGCTTCGTCGGGGTCACGCTCGTTCAGCGGCGGCAGCGCCAGCGCCTGGTCGGCCGGGCTCATGTCCTTCACTTCGGCCAGCAGGTCGGTCTGGTCGATCTGCTTCTCCATCTCGGCCATTTCCTTGCCGTACAGAGCTTCGGTGATGCGGCCCTGGACGTAGGTGGTGAAGCCTTCATTGAGCCAGATGTCCTTCCAGCTGGCGTTGGTCACCAGGTTGCCCGACCAGCTGTGCGCCAGTTCGTGGGCGACCAGCGAGACCAGCGACTTGTCACCGACGATCACGGTCGGGGTGGCGAAGGTCAGGCGCGGGTTCTCCATGCCACCGAACGGGAACGACGGCGGCAGCACCAGCATGTCGTAGCGGCCCCAGCGGTATTCGCCGTACAGCTTCTCGGCGGCACCGATCATCTTCTCGGTGTCTTCGAATTCCTTGGCGGCCTTGTTGACCATGGTCGGCTCGGCCCAGACGCCGGAGCGGCCGGAGATCGGCTCGAACACCAGGTCACCGGCAGCGATGGCCAGCAGGTAGGACGGAATCGGCTGCGGCATCTTGAAGGTGTAGTCACCGTCACGCGCGGCCTTCGGATCGTTGTCGGCGCTCATCAGCACCATCACGTCCGGGCGCGAGACCACGTGCGCGCTGTAGGTGAAACGCACGCTCGGGGTGTCCTGCAGCGGCACCCACGAACGGGCGTGGATGGCCTGCGACTGGCTGAACATGAAGGGCAGCTTCTTGCCCTCGGTCATCGACGGTGCCAGCCACTGCAGGCCCGAGGCGGTCGGCGCGGTGTGGTAGGTCACTTCCACCTTGGCCGGCTGTTCCGGGGCTTCGATGGTCAGCTTGCTGCCGAACACCTTGTCAGCGGCGGCCAGCTCGAACTTCAACGGGCTGCGCGCGCCATCGGCGGCGACGGCCTCGACCTTGGACACGGTCAGCTCGCGGGTGTCGAGCACCAGCTGCTTGGCGTCCTTCTGCTTCCATTCCAGGGTGTAGGTGGCGGTGCCGCCGATCTGCTTCTGGTCGAAGTCCAGCTTCAGATCCAGCGCGATGTCCTTGATGACGACCTTGTCCGGCTCGGCGTACGAGCTTTCGTCGTGGCTGCGGTTCTCGGCGTTCACGGGGGCGGCGGGGGCCTTGGCGGCAGTCGGGGCGGCGGCGGGCGCGGCCGCCTCCTGGGAGCAGCCGGCGGCCAGGGCCACGGCCAGCGGAAGGAGCATCAGCGGATTACGCATGAATCGGGACCGTTACGGGGATCAGACCCCCAATGGTAACTCCCTCCGGCTCCGCAGGCGTTGCGCGGTGCGGGGTAATGGCGGCCGGGGCCGATCCTGCGCCTCCGGCGCATGCCAACCAAGGTTGGCTTCTACAGGTAGGTGCCCACCTTGGTTGGCATCCACAGGTAGGTGCCAACCTTGGTTGGCACGGATCTTTCATCGCTCGCGGCCGGGGTGTGCCAACCAAGGTTGGCACCTACAAAAGCGCGGCTTACAGCTTGTAGCCGGAGTGGATCGAAACGATGCCGCCGGTCAGGTTCTTGTAGTGGCAGCGCTCGAAACCGGCCTGCCCCATCATCGCCTTCAGCTCATCCTGCGGCGGGTGCTTGCGGATGCTCTCGGCCAGGTACTGGTAGCTGTCCGAATCGTTGGCGAACAGCTTGCCCAGCTTGGGCAGGATCTTGAACGAGTGGAAGTCGTA
Source organism: Stenotrophomonas sp. GD04054 (assembly GCF_029836955.1). NCBI lineage: Bacteria > Pseudomonadati > Pseudomonadota > Gammaproteobacteria > Lysobacterales > Lysobacteraceae > Stenotrophomonas > Stenotrophomonas sp. GD04054. Next base: position 32,006 of record NZ_JAOECR010000032.1, read on the forward strand.
GATCGGCTTGAACCAGTCGGCGGTGACTTCGGAGAATTCCAGCACGCGGGCCTGGCCACCCACCTTCAGCACGCGGTACATCTCGCGCAGGCCAGCGTCCTTGTCGGTCACGTTGCGCAGGCCGAAGGCAATGGTCACCAGGTCGAAGCTGTTGTCCGGGAACGGCAGGGCTTCGGCGTTGCACTGCACATAGTCCAGGCCGAGCACCAGGCCGCGGTTGGTCAGGCGGTCACGGCCGACCGACAGCATGCCGGCGTTGATGTCGCCCAGCACCACCGAGCCCTCGGCGCCGACGCGCTCCTTCAGCAGGGCGGCGATATCGCCGGTCCCGCCGGCCAGGTCGAGCACACGGTCGCCCGGCTTCACCTGCGCGGTCGCCACGTAGTAGCGCTTCCACGCCCGGTGCACACCCAGGCTCATCAGGTCGTTCATCAGGTCGTAGTTGCGCGCGACCGAGGTGAACACCTGGCCGACCAGCTTCTGCTTGTCCTTGGCGGCGACGTCGCGGAACCCGAAATGGGTGGTACCGGCTTTGTAGGGGGATTCGCTCATGGCCCCGATTATCGCACCGCCGGGGGCCAGCGGCACCCCCTGCCCGTATCATGGCGGGCCACGACTTACCGGAGCCCCGCATGATCACCACGCCCGACTACCAGGCCCTGCTGCAGACCGCCATCGCCGAAGCCCGCCAGGGCCTGGCCGAAGGCGGCGTGCCGATCGGCGCGGCGCTGTACCACAACGACGGCCGCCTGCTCGGCTGCGGCCACAACCGCCGCGTGCAGGAAGGCGACCCGTCGGTGCACGGCGAAACCGATGCGTTCCGCAAGGCCGGCCGCCAGCGCCGCTACCAGGACACCATCATGGTCACCACCCTGGCGCCGTGCTGGTACTGCTCGGGGCTGGTGCGCCAGTTCAACATCGGCACCGTGGTGGTGGGCGAATCGCGCACCTTCCAGGGCGGCATCGACTGGCTACGGGAAAACGGCGTCAACGTGATCGACCTGGACAGCCAGGAATGCGTGGACCTGCTGGGCGGCTTCATTGCGCAACACCCGGAGATCTGGAACGAAGACATCGGTGAATGAACACCACGCAGTGTCCTGTTGAACCCGCTTAATGAACGCTTCAGTGCCGGCACGCCCTAGTGCCGGCAGCGTTTGCGGCCATTGCCGTGAACCCGCGCACAGTCAGCTGCGCAACGCGCACACGCTGCGGTAACACCCTACCCGGCTGCCGCGCCTAGGGTGGGGTTACCGGGACTTCCTTCCCCGGCGGAGCCAGCCATGTGCGCGCACGCCGTACGCCCCACGCCCGACCCGATCCTCGACGCCATTCGCAAGCGCCTGCAGCAGCAGTATGCGCTGCACCAGCGTGGCGCCCTGTTCTGGACCGCCTACCAGGGCCTGCAGCTGGAACTGGTGCGCGGCCATCCGCTCGACCATGAGCGCCTGTGCAATGCAATGGCCGACATGGCCGAAGACCTCGGCGCGGTCGAGCATGCGCAACTGATAGGCAATCGCAACGCCGGCTCCACATCGCGCTGACGCGGCTTCCACTGCCCCATCGGCCACACTCGGATGAACCCCCACTCCCTTTCCACTCAACCGAACTGGATTGTCATGCACGCTGAAGTCCCCACCATTCCCCCGGTCATCAACGTTGACGCCGAGCTTGACCATTGGCGCCGCCAGCATGCCGACGGCGCACTACCGCACAACTCGTTCGGCTCCTACGTGCCGTGGATCAAGTTCGCCTGTGATTCGCTGATCACCCAGCCGCGCGCCAGCAATGCGCAGCGCGACGAGATGTTCCAGACCCAGTACGCGCTGCAGATCATGCCGCGCCTGAGCGAAGCCCAGGCCCGCGAATTCGTCGACCGTTGCTGGCAGCACGTCTACCAGACCAGCCCGGTGCGCCTGCAGGACGCCCCGCGCCTGCGCGCCTGAGCTGCACAGCCCCTGCACGAGCCGCTGCCGATCATCCTCGTCACCTGAGTGGGATGACGACGATGAAAGCACGCAACCTGTTCAATACGATCGCCAAGAAGGCCGCGGCCGCCACCGGCTCGCCGTGGACCTTCCTGGCCGCGGTAGCGATCGTGGTGATCTGGGGCATCAGTGGCCCGGTATTCGGTTTCAACGACACCTGGCAGCTGGTGATCAACACCGGTACCACCATCATCACCTTCCTGATGGTGTTCCTGATCCAGCACACACAGAACGCAGATACCGCCGCGATGCAGATCAAGCTGGACGAGCTGATCCGCGCGACGGCCGAAGCCAACAACGAACTGTTGGATCTGGAAGAACTGGACGAGGAGCGGCTGGAAGAGATCCGGCGCGAGTACGAGCAGATGGCGCGCGAAGCCGGCGACGCGCTGGCGCGGGTGCGCGCCTGCCACGCAGCGCGGCGCGACGATGAAGCGGTGTAGCAGCTCCTGAAATGACAATGCCGGCCCGCGGCCGGCATTACCCTCGATCTCCAGGTAGGTGCCAACCTTGGTTGGCACAGGGCCAGCCGCCTGCGCTGACGCATCCGTGCCAACCAAGGTTGGCACCTACCAGAAGCACTGCTTACCCGCGCTCGTGCCAGCCGCCGCCCAGCACCTTGTACAGGGTGATGCGGTTGGCCTGCTGGGCCAGCTGCGCCTGCAGCTGGGTCTGCTGCGCGTTGTAGGCGGTACGGCGCGCATCAAGCAGGGTCACGAAGCTGTCCAGGCCAGCGTCGTAGCGTGCCTGCGACAGGCGGTTGGCCTGTTCGGCCGCTTCCACCAGGCGCTGCTGTGAACTCACCTGCTCATCCAGGCTGACGTTCAACGCCAGCGCATCGGCGGTTTCGCGGAAGCCCACCTGGATCGACTTCTCGTACTGCGCCAGCGCAATGTCACGGTCCGCATTGGCGATGGCCAGATTGGCGCGCAGCTTGCCGCCCTGGAAGATCGGCAGCGTGATCTTCGGCAGGAAGCTCCACACGCGGGTGCCACTGTCGAACAGGTTGGACAATTCGCTCGAACCACTACCGATGCTGCCGGTCAGCGAGATGCTCGGGAAGAACGCCGCGCGTGCCGCACCGATGTTGGCGTTGGCCGCCAGCAGCTGGTGTTCGGCGGCCATGATGTCCGGGCGCTGCAGCAACACATCGCTGGGCAGGCCGGCCGGCGGCGGTGCCAGTGCCAGCAGCTGCGGTTCGATGCTGTCCGGCAGCAGTGCCGGATCCAACTGGCCACCGGCCAGCAGCGCCAGCGCATTGCGGTCCTGGGCCAGCTGGCCACGCAGACGTGCAGCATCCGTACGTGCGGTCTCGACCAGGGTACGGGTCTGGGTCAGCTCCAGCGCCGAACTGCCACCACGCTCGTGGCGGGCCTCGGCCAGGCGCAGCGAATCCTCGTAGGTCTTCAGCGTGGCATCGGCGATCTTCAGCCGCTGCGCATCAGCCCCGTAGGTCAGCCACGCCGTGGCGGTCTCGGCCACCAGGCTCAGCTGCGCGTTGCGGCGGTTGGCGGCCACGGCGAAGTACTGCTGCAGCGCCGCTTCACTGAGATTGCGCACGCGGCCGAACAGATCCAGTTCGAACTCGGCTACGCCGACACCCGCGGTGAACTGCTCGGTGACACCGGCGTCGGTACCACGGCGGTCCATCTGGCCGGTGACGGCCACACCGGGCACACGGTCGGCGCGCTGTACGCGGTACTGGCCGCGCGCGCGTTCAACGTTGAGTACGGCCACGCGCAGGTCGCGGTTGTTCTGCAGCGACTGGTCGATCACCTGCTGCAGGCGCGCATCGGTGAAGAAGTCGCGCCAGCCGACGGCGGCGACATCGGCCACCTCGCCCTGCGCGGCCTCGGCCGGCCACTGCGCCGGAATGGCCGGAGCAACGGCGGTGTTCTTCGGCACCAGGGTGGAGCAGCCGGCGAGCGCGAGCGCGGCGGCAATGGAAAGAAACAGGGATGCACTTTTCATGGGAATGACTTCCATCGGTACTGCCGGATGGCAGGAGGTAGTGCCGGCCGCTGGCCGGCAACCTCGTTGGATTCACATCACGCGGGCAGTAGGTGCCGGCCAGCGGCCGGCACTACCGTTTCAGGTCACGTCGTGGACTTGCGCTTGAACACGCGCTGCACCACCACGAAGAACAGCGGCACGAAGAACACGCCGAGCACGGTGCCGACGATCATGCCGCCGAGCACACCGGTGCCGATCGCCTGCTTGGCACCGGAGCCGGCACCGGTGGAGATTGCCAGCGGCACCACGCCCATGCCGAAGGCCAGCGAGGTCATCACGATCGGGCGCAAGCGGTCGCGCACGGCGTGCATGATCGACTCGATCAGGCTGGCCCCCTTCTCCAGGTTTTCCTTGGCGAACTCGACGATCAGGATCGCGTTCTTGCTGGTCAGGCCCACCGTGGTCAGCATCGCCACCTGGAAGTAGATGTCGCGCTCCAGGCCCTTGAAGGTGTTGGCCAGCACCGCGCCGAGGATACCCAGCGGGGCCGCCAGCAGCACCGCGGTCGGCACGCTCCAGCTTTCATACATCGCGGCCAGGCACAGGAACACGATCATCAGCGACAGCGTGTACAGCAGCGGCGTCTGCGAGCCGGCCTGGCGTTCCTGGTAGGACATCGCCGTCCACTCGATGCCGAAGCCCGCCGGCAGCTGCTTGGCCAGCTGTTCGATCTCGGCCATGGCGTCACCGGACGCGACACCCGGGGCCGGTTCGCCCTGGATTTCCATCGCCGACACACCGTTGTAGCGTTCAAGACGCGGCGAACCGTAGTCCCAGTGCTTGGTGGCGAACGCGCTGAACGGCACCATCTCGCCCTTGTCGTTCTTCACGGACCAGAGATCGAAGTCCTCCGGCACCATGCGGAACGGCTGGTCGGCCTGCACGAACACACGCTTGACGCGGCCACGATCGACAAAGTCGTCGATGTACGAGCTGCCCCATGCGGCGGCCAAGGTACCGTTGATCTGGTCGATCGACAGCCCCAGCGAGGTCGCCTTGGCTGCATCGATGTCGATGCGGAACTGCGGCGTGTCTTCCTGGCCGTTCGGGCGCACGTTGGCCAGCTTCTTGCTGCCGGCGGCGAGGCCCAGCAGCTGGTTGCGCGCGGCCACCAGTGCCTCGTGGCCCTGGCCGCTGTTGTCCTTCAGGAAGAAGGTATAGCCCGACGCGGTACCCAGTTCCGGAATGGCCGGCGGTGGGAAGGCGAAGATGAAGGCATCCTTGATCTGGCCCAGTGCCGCCATCGCGCGACCGGTGATCGGCATCACGCCATTGTCGGCGTCACGCTCGCTCCAGTCCTTCAGCTTGACGAATGCCATGCCCGCGTTCTGGCCCATACCGGCGAAGCTGAAGCCCTGCACCGAGAACACCGAGTCCACCGCATCCTTCTCGTTCTGCAGGAAGTGCTTTTCCAGTGCCGCGATCGATTCCAGCGTACGTTCCTGGGTGGCACCGACCGGCGCCTGCACCAGCGCCATCAGCACGCCCTGGTCTTCATTGGGCAGGAACGAGCTGGGCAGGCGCACGAACAGCACGCCCATCAGCACGAACAGTGCCGCCACGATGCCCATGAAGCGCCACGGACGGTGGATGATGCCGCGCACACCGCGCTGGTAGCTTTCGCTGGTGCGGTCGAAGCCGCGGTTGAAACCATTGAAGAAACGACCGGTCCAGCCCTTGTGTGCGACGTGGTGCTCACCCTTCTTCAGCGGCTTGAGCATCGTCGCGCACAGCGCCGGGGTCAGCACGATCGCGACCAGCACCGACAGCGCCATCGCCGAAACGATCGTGGCCGAGAACTGGCGGTAGATCACGCCTGTGGAGCCGCTCATGAAGGCCATCGGCACGAACACCGCCGACAGCACCAGGCCGATACCCACCAGCGCGCCGGTGATCTGGCCCATCGACTTGCGGGTGGCCTCAAGCGGCGACAGTCCTTCCTCGGACATGATGCGCTCGACGTTCTCCACCACCACGATGGCATCGTCCACCAGCAGGCCGATCGCCAGCACCATCGCGAACATGGTCAGCATGTTCACCGAGAAGCCCAGCATCGCCAGCACGCCGAAGGTACCCAGCAGCACCACCGGCACGGCGATGGTCGGGATCAGGGTGGCGCGGAAGTTCTGCAGGAACAGGTACATCACCACGAACACCAGCACGATCGCTTCGATCAGGGTCTGCACCACGCCCTTGATCGACACGCGCACGAACGGGGTGGTGTCGTACGGGATCTCGGCCTTCAGGCCGGCCGGGAAGAAGCTCTTCATGTCCTGCAGCGCGGCATCCACGCCGGCCGCGGTATCCAGCGCGTTGGCGCCGGTGGCCAGGGTAACCGCCAGGCCGCTGGCCGGCTGGCCGTTGTAGCGGGTGACGAAGTCGTAGGACTCTGCACCCAGTTCGACGCGGGCGACATCGCCCAGGCGCAGTTCGGCACCGTCCTGCGCACCGCGCACGATGATGTTGCGGAACTGTTCCGGGGTCTGCAGGCGCGACTGCGCATTGATGGTGGCGTTGAGCTGCTGGCCCTTGATCGACGGCGCGCCGCCGAGCTGGCCGATGGCCACCTGGGCGTTCTGTGCCTTGACTGCTGCGGTCACTTCCGCAACCGACAGGCCATAGGTATGCAGCTTGTTCGGGTCCAGCCAGATGCGCATGGCGTACTTGCCACCGAACACCTGGATGTTGCCCACGCCCGGCACGCGGCTCAGACGGTCGACGACATTGGAACCGACGTAGTCGGCGATGTCGTTGGCGTCCATGCTGCCGTTCTCGGACACGAACGCAATGACGTTCAGGAAGCCCGAGCTGGACTTGGCCACGTTGATGCCCTGCCGCTGCACTTCCTGCGGCAGCAGCGGCATGGCCAGCTGCAGCTTGTTCTGCACCTGCACCTGGGCGATGTCCGGGTTGGTGCCGCTCTCGAAGGTCAGGGTGATGGTGGCCTGGCCGTTGGACGAGCTGTTGGAGGAGAAATAGATCAGGCCATCAAGGCCCTTCATGTTCTGCTCGATGATCTGCGTCACCGAGTCCTCGACCACCTTGGCCGATGCACCCGGGTAGGTGGCGCTGATTTCCACCGCCGGCGGTGCGACGTTGGGGTACATCGAGACCGGCAGCTTGAACAGGGCCAGGCCGCCGGCGAGCATGATGATGATGGCGATCACCCATGCAAAGATGGGTCGATCGATGAAAAAGCGTGCCATGGGGTTCTCCGCTTACTTCGCGTCGCCGGCCGGAGCGGCAGGCTGGGCGGCCGCTGCCGGCTTGGCCGGAGCAGCGCCCTTCTCGGTGGCCTTGACCGGCATGCCGGGGCCGATCTTCTGCAGGCCTTCGACAATGACCTTGTCGCCGGCCTTCAGACCGTCCTCGACCAGCCACTTGTCGCCGACCGTGCGGCTGACCTTGACCGGGCGCACTTCGACCTTGTTGTCCTTGTCGACCACCATCGCGGAGGTGTCACCCTTCGGATCGCGGGCGATGCCGGCCATCGGCACCAGCACTGCATCGCTGCGCACACCGCCGCCGATCACCGCGCGCACGTACGTGCCCGGCATCAGCAGGCCGTCCGGATTGTCCACCTTCACGCGCAGGCCGAAGCTGCCAGTGGCCGGGTCGACGCTGACTTCGGAGAACTCCAGCGTGCCCTTGTGCTCGAAGGTGCTGCCGTCTTCCATCAGGATGCTGACCGGCAGCGTCTGGTTGTCCTGCAGGCGGCCCGCGGCCAGCTCGCGGCGCAGCTGCAGCAGCTCGGCCGAGGACTGGGTCAGGTCGACATAGATCGGGTCCAGCTGCTGCACGGTGGCCAGCGCATTGGCCTGGCCGGCGCTGACCAGCGCACCCTGGGTGACGCTGGACTTGCCGATGCGGCCGCTGATCGGCGCGGTGATGCGGGCGTAGCCCAGAGTGACGTTGGCCGCATCCAGCGCGGCCTTGGCGGCACCGACGTCAGCCTCGGCCTGCTTCTGCGCGGCCACCGCGTTTTCCAGGTCCTGCTGGCTGACCGCATCGACCTTGGCCAGCTCGGTGATGCGCTTGGCGCTCAGGCGCGCGGCGTTGGCGGTGGCCTCGGCACGCGCCAGCTGGGCACGGGCACTGTTGGCCTGTGCGCGGTAGCTGGCGTCCTCGATCTGGTACAGCGGCTCGCCAGCCTTGACCATGCCGCCCTCGGTGAACAGGCGCTTGGCGACGATGCCGTTGACCTGCGGACGCACTTCGGCGACCAGGAAGGCGTTGGTACGGCCCGGCAGCTCGCGGGTCAGGCCCACGGTCTCGGACTTCAGCGTGACCACGGTGACGTCACCCGGGCCCTGTTCGGGGGCCTGGGGTTGGCCGCCGCAGGCAGCCACGGTCGCGGCGATTGCCAGCGACAGTGCAAAGGGTCGGATTCGGCTCAGCAACATGACGGAAAGGCTCTTGAAGGAAAGGGTCTCAGCCAGCGCTGATACGGCGGACCCTCCACCAGCGAAGGTGAAGACCGTGCGAACAGCGCCCACCCGGGTGGAGTGGGAGCCGGACGGGCCTGCCACGCACACGACGGGAATGATGGGTGCGAAATATACATACATGCTTGTTTGTTTGTAAACCGGTACAATTCAGCCACGTTTCACCCGCACTCGTACCCACACCCATGGCCCGCAAGACCAAAGAGGACACCCAGGCAACCCGGGAAGGCATCCTTGACGCCGCCGAAGCCTGCTTCCATGAACACGGCGTGGCCCGTACCACGCTGGAGATGATCGGTGCCCGCGCCGGCTATACCCGTGGCGCGGTGTACTGGCACTTCAAGAACAAGAGCGAGGTGCTGGCCGCGATCGTCGAACGGGTGCACCTGCCCTTCATGCAGGAACTGGAGCGCACCTCCACCGACCAGCGCGACACACCGGTGCACGACCTGCGCGCAGTGATGATCCACTCGTTCATCGAGCTGTCCGAGGACGAACGCCTGCGCAAGACCATGGAGATCATGCTGCGCAGTGACGCCTCGGCCGATACCAAGGTGCTGACCGAAATGCAGCAGGCCGGCTTCCGCGACGCGCTGGACCGGATGGAGCGCGCCCTGCGCCGGGCCCAGGACCTAGGCCAGCTGCGCGAAGGCGCGGACCCGAAGATCGCCGCGCGCATGCTGCACGCCACTGTGCTGGGCGTACTGCATGGCGCGATGGTCGAACCGGAACTGATGGACCTCAAGCGCGACGGCATGCTTGCGCTGGACATGACCCTGGCCGCCTACGTGAAAGAAGGCGTGTTCGTGCCCGGAACGGTGCCCGAGCCGCTGCCCGAAGCGTGAGTAGAGCTGCTGCCGCCACCGCGACACTCATCTGAGGACGGACCCATGATCCTGGACAACGTGGTATGGGGCTTCATCGGCTGTGGCAGCGTCACCGAGAAGAAGAGCGGGCCGGCCCTGGCCAACACGCCGGGCTCACGGGTGGCGGCGGTCATGCGCCGCAATGCGGCGTTGGCCGAGGATTATGCGCGGCGCCATGCGATTCCCCGCTGGTACGCGGACGCCGATGCACTCATCGCCGACCCGGAAGTGAACGCGATCTACGTTGCGACGCCGCCCTCCACGCACATGCACTACGCGTTGCAGGCGATTGCCGCGGGCAAGCCGGTCTACATAGAAAAGCCGATGGCCATGGATCACGCGGAATGCGAACGCGTGCTGGAGGCCAGCGCGCGCAGCGGCGTGCCGGTGTTCGTGGCCTACTACCGCCGCGCCCTGCCCCGCTTCGCGCAGGTGAAGCAGCTGCTGGACAGCGGCACGATCGGCACGCCGCGCAGCGTGCGCGCCACCCTGCACCGGCCGCATTCGGCGAACGCTGCATCGCCGGACTTCTGGCGGACCAACCCGGCGATCGCCGGCGGCGGGCTGTTCGTCGATCTGGGCTCGCATACCTTGGACCTGCTGGACCATCTGCTGGGGCCGCTGAGCGATGTGCGTGGCCTGGCCAGCTCGTTGACCGGCGCCTACGCCGCCGAGGACAGCGTCTCGATGTGCTTCCGCACCGGGACGGGGGCGCACGGCATCGCCCAATGGAGCTTCTGCGCGTTCCGCCGCCAGGATGAAATCGAAATCACCGGCGATCGCGGACAGCTGCGCTTTGCCACCTTCGAGGACGTTCCGGTGGTTCTGGAGACGGAAGCGGGCGTGCAGGCGTTCGACATCCCGAACCCGCCGTCGATCCAGCAGCCGTTGATCGCCACTCTGGTGGACGAGCTGCGCGGCAACGGCCACTCACCATCCAACGGCATCAGCGCCGCCCGCACCAGCGCGGTGATCGACCAGGTGCTGCAGGCCTACCGCACACGGCACTCGCGCTGACTGCCAAAGCAGAAGGCCGCCTTTCGGCGGCCTCCTGCTTTGCAGCGTCGGGCATTACAGGATGTAGCGGCTCAGGTCCGGGTCCTGCACCAGCTCACCCAGGTGCGCATCGACATAAGCACTGTCGATGGCCAGGGTTTCGCCGTCGCGGTCCGGTGCCTCGTAGCTGAGCGAATCCAGCAGCCGCTCCAGCACCGTATGCAGGCGACGGGCACCGATGTTCTCCTGGCGCTCGTTCACCTGGAAGGCGATCTCGGCCAGACGATCAATGGCATCGGCAGTGAAGCTGACCTTGACGCCTTCGGTGGCCAGCAGCGCTTCGTACTGCTTGGTCAGCGCGGCCTTCGGCTCGGTCAGGATGCGCACGAAATCACCCTTGCTCAGCGCACCCAGCTCCACGCGGATCGGGAAGCGGCCCTGCAGCTCCGGAATCAGATCGCTGGGCTTGGCCAGGTGGAACGCACCCGAAGCAATGAACAGGATGTGGTCGGTCTTGATCGTGCCGTACTTGGTGGACACGTTGGAGCCTTCCACCAGCGGCAGCAGGTCGCGCTGCACGCCTTCGCGCGAGACGTCGCCACCACCCACGTTGTCACCACGCTTGGCGACCTTGTCGATCTCGTCGATGAAGACGATGCCGTGCTGCTCGCAGGCCTCGATCGCGGCAGTGCGGATGTCGTCCTCGTTGACCAGCTTGCCGGCTTCTTCCTCGATCAGCAGCGGACGCGCGGCCTTGATGGTCAGCGTGCGCTTGTGCGCCTTGGCGCCGCCGCCGAGGTTGGCGAACATCGACTTCAGCTGCTGGCCCATTTCCTCCATGCCCGGCGGGGTCATGATGTCCATGCTGACGTTGGCAGCCAGGTCGAGCTCGATCTCGCGTTCGTCCAGCTCACCGTTGCGCAGCATCTTGCGGAACTTGATGCGGGTCTCGTTGTCCTGCGCCGACGGCTCGTTGCGGGCGACTTCCGGATCGAAACCGATGCCACCGCTGCGGCGCGGCAGCAGCGCATCGAGGATGCGGTCTTCGGCGCGCTCCTCGGCCTGGGTACGCACGCGCACCTTGGCCTGTTCGCGGTACAGCTTGACCGCGGTATCGGCCAGGTCGCGGATGATCTGCTCGACGTCCTTGCCGACGTAGCCGACTTCGGTGAAGCGGGTGGCTTCAACCTTGACGAACGGCGCGTTGGCCAGGGTGGCCAGTCGACGCGCGATCTCGGTCTTGCCGACGCCGGTCGGGCCGATCATCAGGATGTTCTTCGGCATCACTTCATTGCGCAGCTCGGGCACCAGCTGCATGCGGCGCCAGCGGTTGCGCAGGGCAATGGCCACGGCGCGCTTGGCGTCGTGCTGGCCCACGATATGCCGGTCCAGTTCCTGCACGATCTCGCGCGGGGTCATGGTGGCGGAGGAAACTTCGATCTTCGACATGGATGTGCTCACGGATTCATTGTCGGTAGTGCCGGCCACTGGCCGGCAACCAGGCACGCGTGCGGGGGATCATGAGGTTGCCGGCCAGCGGCCGGCACGACCCTCACAGCTCCTCGACCACCACGTTGCGGTTGGTGTAGATGCAGATGTCGCCGGCAATGCCGATCGCTTCGCTGGCAATGGTGCGCGCATCCAGTTCGGTGTGCGCCATCAGTGCGCGCGCGGCCGACAGTGCATAGGAACCACCGGAACCGATGGCGATGATGCCGTCCTCCGGCTCGATCACATCACCGGTGCCGCTGATGATCAGCGAAGTTTCCTTGTCGGCCACTGCCAGCAGGGCCTCGAGCTTGCCGAGGCGGCGCTCGGTGCGCCAATCCTTGGCCAGTTCGACCGCAGCGCGCTGCAGCTGGCCGTGCTTTTCCAGCTTGGCCTCGAACAGCTCGAACAGGGTGAAGGCATCGGCGGCGGCACCGGCGAAGCCGGCCAGCACCTGGCCGTCACGGCCAAGGCGGCGCACCTTGCGCGCATTGCCCTTCATCACGGTGTGGCCCAGCGTGACCTGGCCGTCGCCGGCAATGGCCACGTGCTCGCCGCGACGGACGCAGACGATGGTGGTGGCGTGGAAAACGTTGGGATTCTGACTGGGGTCCATGCGGCCTCCGATAGCTGTTCCCGGGACATGGGGACAGCGCCGGGTGCGATCAAGCCTGTGCGGATGGCTGCCGTTCAGCGCTTGGCCGCGCCCCATCGACAGGAGGGCGCCTTTCTGACGAGCGCATCGCAATGCGCGCGGATCCCACCGCCCGAACGTGGAACGCCTGCCGTTCAGCGCTTGGCCTGCGACGGCCGGTCCGGATTCGGCTCGATGCCCCAGGCGAGGTACCAGTCTTCACCCTGCGTCTCGATCGGGTGCTGGGTGCGGCCGGAGCCATTGCCGCAGGCCAGGGCGTCAGCCGCGCAGTAGCGGTCGCAGCCCCAACAGATGCGCTCGGGGTGTTTGGGATGCAACGGTATGGGCTTCGCCATGGTGGCGGTGTCCTCGTGGCCTGCGGCCACGATGCGCCGGTAGCGCCCGCCCTGCCCTGATCCAGATCAAGGGCGCGCTATTCAGCCTTGTCGTCCTTGCTGCGGCGCTTCGCACGTGGATGCGCGGCGTCGTAGACCTTGGCCAGGTGCTGGAAATCGAGGTGGGTGTAGATCTGCGTGGTGGCGATGTCGGCATGGCCAAGCAGTTCCTGCACGCCACGCAGGTCACCGGACGATTCCAGGATGTGGCTGGCGAAACTGTGCCGCAGCATGTGCGGGTGCACGTGCTTGAACAGGCCCTGGCGCTGCGCCAGTTGGCGGATGCGGATCTGCACCGCGCGTTGGCTGATCGGTCCGTTGCGGCCGGGAAACACCGGCGAGGCCGGCCCGCCCCCGCTTTCCGCACGCCACGCCTGCAGTGCTTCGCGTGCCGGCCGGCCGAACGGTACCCGGCGCTGGCGGTTGCCCTTGCCCAGCACGTTGACCAGGCCGCTGTCGAAATCCAGATCCCGCCAGGTCAGCGCGCAGACTTCGCTCAGGCGCAGGCCAGAGGAATAGAACAGTTCCAGCAGCGCGCGATCACGGCGGCCGAGTTCACCTTCCGGTTCCAGCTCGACCAGCTGCACGGCTTCGTCGGCATCGAGCACCTGCGGCAACCGGCGCGGTGCGCGTGGCGCCTTCAGCGTCGCCGCCGGGCTGACCTCGATGCGTCCATGCTTCAACAGCCAGGCGTAGAAGCTGCGGCAGGCCGACAAGCGGCGCTGCAGGCTCTTGGCCGACAAGCCACGCCGGTGCTCATCGGCGACGAACTGACGCAGCGACTCGGCATCGAGTGCTTCCACCGCAACACCGCGCGGCTCGGCCCAGGCCGACAGCGCGTCCAGGTCGCGGCGGTAGGCGTCGAGCGTATGTGCCGACATCCGCCGCTCTACCTGCAGATGCTGCAGGAAGGCCTGTACCGCGCTCATCGTCGTATCCTGCTCAGCCCGGGAAGCGCTTCAGGCCGGTGGCCAACGCATCGCCCATCATGCGCAGGAACAGCGTGCCCATGCCCGGGTAGAAGCGGTTCGGGTCGTGGCTGCCCACAGCAATCAGGCCCACGCCCGGCAACGGCAGCAGCGCGGTGGTCTGCACTTCTTCGCTGCGCACGCCGTACAGCACGGCATTCTTTTCCGGCTGCAGGCGCCCGCAGATCGGCTCGCCGTCGTTCAGGCAGTCGCGGAACGGGCCCAGCTGCGCATCATCGGCGGCGATCACCTGCAGCCAGTCGGCCTGTTCCAGCCCGGCCACCGGTGTGTGCACCACCAATCGCACCAGGTCGCCGGCGAAATCTTCCTGCAGCGAGGCAGCCATCGCACGCAGGGTGTCGGCGGCGTTGTCCTGCTTCATCAGCGCCAGGGTCAGCTGATGCGTGCGCACTGCCAGGCGTTCATTGACCTGGGCGGTGGCACCCAGATCGGCCAACCGTCGTGCCAGCTCGCGGTTCTTCTCGCGCAGCACTTCCAGCTGGTAGCTGGCCAGCGACGCGGTCGGGCCGTCGTCGCGTGGCACCACCAGGGTCAGGGCCAGGTCCGGGAACTGCTTGAGGAAGCCGGGATGTCGCCGCAACCAGGCAGCGACTTCATGGGCCCCGAGCTTGTCGACGGTTTCGGTCATGCGATCCACTCCCCTTCGAAGACGAATGCGGTCGGGCCGGCCATCACCACCGGCTGGCCATCGCCCGGCCACTGGATGCGCAGGTCACCCCCGGGCAGGCTGATGCGCGCATCGCGCTGCAGGCGGCCACGCTGCATCAGGGTCACCGCAGCGGCGCAGGCGCCGCTGCCGCAGGCCAGGGTTTCGCCGACGCCACGTTCATTCACACGCAGACGTGCATGCGCCGGGCCCATCACCTGGGCAAAACCCACGTTCACCGAGCGCGGGAACGAGGCATGCTGCTGCAGCAGCGAACCGACGCGCTCGACCGGTGCTGCATCGATCAGGCCCACTTCGATCACCGCATGTGGATTGCCCATCGACACCGCGGCAAAGCGTATGCTCTCGCCCTGCAACGGCAGCAGGTACTCCTCGCGTGCATGGGCGAAGCCCACCAGCGGCACGTTGACCGGCTCGAACGCAGGCACGCCCATGGTCACCGCGAACTGGCCATCGCCCAGGGCCTTCACCTCATGACTGGCCAGCGGGCTGTCGATGACGAACTGATCCCCCTGCGCACTGCCCTCACGCACCAGCCAGGCCGCGATGCAGCGCGCGCCGTTGCCGCACTGCTCGGAGTTGGAACCGTCGGCATTCCAGATGCGGTACGACGCCACCGAGCCTTCCGCGCGCGGCGCTTCGATAGTCAGGATCTGATCGCAGCCGACGCCGGTGTGGCGGTCGGCCAGGCGCGCGGCCAGTTCAGGCGTGGGCGGCGCAGTGCCGTCACGCAGGTCGATCACTACGAAATCATTGCCCGCGCCATGCATCTTGCTGAAGCGCAGCGCCTTGGAACCGGCCTTACTCATTCCCGCCGCCCACCTTCTTCGCAGGTGCAGGCGCCGGTTGCGTGGTCGGTGCAGCCGGGTCCACGGTCGTGGCCGGCGTGGCGCTGCCCTGGGTCTCCGCCGGGGTCGCTTCAGTAGCGGGCTCGGCAACCGGTTCGACGGTTTCTTCCACCGGCACCGGCTTCTGCGGCAGTACCAGCGGGCCCTTGTTGCCGCAAGCGGCGAGGAGCAGCAGCGAGGCCGCTGCCAGCGGAATCAGGATGGCGTTTCGATGGGGGATCTTCATGCCCCGAGTATAGCCATTGGCGGCTGAGCGGTTGGTGCAGGGGATCGGGTTGCCGGCCAGCGGCCGGCACCACCGCAGGCGTTCAATCTGCAGGCGGCGGCAGCGGCCGGGTCCACAGCCAGATCGCCACCACGGTCATGCTGCCGATCGAGAACCACTTCACCCAGGCAATCGGCACGCACCACAGCATGATGCCGGCGCACACCGCCATGGTGATCGTGGCCATCCACTTGCCGTAGCGGCTGACGGCGCCGTGCGCCTGCCAGTTGGCGATGGCGGGGCCGAAGCGCGGGTGCTGCAGCAGCCAGTTGTGCAGGCGCTCGGAGCCACGCGAGGCAGCCCAGGCCGAAATCAGGATGAATACGGTGGTCGGCAGGCCCGGCACGAAGATGCCGACGATGCCGGTGCCGAGGCTGACATACGCCAACAGCCACCATGCCCAGCGGAAACGCACCACGCGCGGTGGCGTGGCGCTATCGCGCGGTGCGGAGGGGTCGGGCTGGCTCATGGCCGCAAGGATACCGGTTCGGGATGCCAGGCAACGCCCGGCACCCCTGCACCATTACGGCTGGGCGATGCCCAGCTGCTGCAGCACGAACGCGTACGACTCGGACAGCTCGCGGTAGCGCTGGAAGCGCCCCGACTTGCCGCCGTGGCCGGCTTCCATGTTGGTGCGGAACAGGATCGGGTAATGGCCGGTGTTGTCGTCACGCAGCTTGGCCACCCACTTGGCCGGCTCCCAGTACTGCACCTGCGAATCCCACAGGCCGGTGCCCACGAACAGCGCCGGGTACGCCTGCTGCTTCACGTTGTCGTAGGGCGAGTAGGACAGCATGTAGTCGTAATACTGCTTCTGCTCGGGGTTGCCCCACTCGTCGTATTCGTTGGTGGTCAGCGGAATGGTCGGGTCGAGCATGGTGGTGACCACGTCGACAAACGGTACCTGCGCCACCATCACCCGGTAGTCCTGCGGCGCCTGGTTGGCCACGGCGCCCATCAGCAGGCCACCGGCGCTGCCGCCGGACGCGGCGACGCGATCCTTCGCCGCCCAGCCCTGTGCGACCAGGCCGCGGGTGACGTCGATGAAGTCGTTGAAGGTGTTCTGCTTGTGCAGCAGTTTGCCGTTCTCGTACCAGTCGCGGCCCATCTCCTGGCCGCCACGGATATGGGCGATGGCATACACCACGCCACGATCGAGCAGGCTCACCGCGGTCTGGTTGAAGTACGGATCCATCGACATGCCGTAGCTGCCATAGGCGTACTGGAACAGCGCGCCCTTGCCATCCTTCTGGTAGCCCTTGCGGTAGACCAGCGACACCGGCACCTTCACGCCATCGCGCGCGGTGATCCAGACACGATCGGTTTCGTACTTCGACGCGTCATAGCCGATCACCGGTTGCACCTTCAGCTGGCGGCGCTCGCCGGTGGCGGTGTTCAGCTCGAACACGGTGGTCGGGGTGGTCATCGAGGTGTAGACGTAGCGCAGCCACGGCGTATCGGCCTCGGTGTTGTCGCCCAGGCCCATCGAGTACGCCGGCTCATCGGCCTTCACGTAGTCACTGCGGCCATCCTTGAACAGCAGGCGGATGCGCTCCAGGCCCTCGGAACGTTCGGCGATGGCGGTGTAGCTGTCGAACAGCTCGAAGCCTTCGATGAACACCGCATCGTCATGCGCGATCCAGTCCTTCCACTGTGCGCGCGAGGTCGCATCGGTCGGTGCGGTGACCAGCTTGAAGTTCTTCGCACCGTCGTTGGTGCGGATCACCCAGCGGCCGTCGTAGTGGTCAGCGTCGTACTCCACATCGCGCTGGCGCGGCGCCAGTACGGTGAACGTGGTCGGGTCGCTGGCCGGCGCGTAGCGCTCTTCCGAGGACACAGTGCTGTGCACGCCGATGGTGATGAAGCGATCGTCGCGGGTGCGGCCGATGCCCATGTAGAAGCTGTCGTCCTTCTCTTCGTAGACGACGGTGTCGGCACTGGCCGGGGTGCCCAGCACGTGCTTCTTCACGCGTACGGTCAGCAGCGTTTCCGGATCGTTCTCGACATACAGCACGGTGCGGTTGTCGTCGGCCCAGACCAGGTCGCCGGAGCTGCCGGTGATCACATCGGGCAGCACCTTGCCGGTAGCCAGGTCCTTGAAGCGGATGGTGTACTGGCGGCGACCGACATCGTCATCGGCCCAGGCCAGCAGCTGGTTGTCCTGGCTGACTTCCATCGAGCCGACGCTGAAGTAGCCCTTGCCGGCGGCCATCGTGTTGACGTCCAGCAGGATTTCCTCGGCGGCATCCATGCCGCCCTTGCGGCGTGCGTGGATCGGGTAGTCCTGGCCGGTCTCGAAGCGGCTGTAGTACCAGTAGCCGCGCTCGCGCGCCGGCACACTGGAATCGTCCTGCTTGATGCGGCCGACGATCTCCTTGTACAGGGTGTCTTCCAGCGGCTTCAGCGGCGCCAGCAACTGGTCGGCGTAGGCATTCTCGGCCTGCAGGTAGGCCAGCATGTCCTTGTTCTCGCGCTTGTCGTCGCGCAGCCAGTAATAGTCGTCGTTGCGGGTCGCGCCGAACGGCGCCTTGACCACATGCGGATGCTTGGCGGCATCCGGCGGAACGGGCGGCGTGGCGGCGGTGGCAGTGGTGGTCATCAGGCTCGCAAGCAACAGGCAGAGGGTGGATTTCATGAGATAAGGCTCCTTGAGCCGCAATGCAATGGCGTCCTTGTGCTCGAGTCTGGGTTGCAGGAGGGTTGCGGGCAACCCTGCGGATGGTCATGGGTCGTGCTGGCCGCTGGCCGGCAACCTCGGGATAAACAGAGGCGGGGGGTTGCCGGCCAGCGGCCGGCACTTCCAGGACGCGCGGCGTACCATGGGCACATGAGTACCCTGCCCCACACGCCGGGCTACAGCCGGCGCAGCCATGAAATCGCTCCGTTCCACGTGATGTCCCTGCTGGCCCGCGCGCAGGCGCTGGAACAGGCGGGCCACGATGTGATCCACCTGGAAATCGGCGAACCGGACTTCACCACGGCCGAACCGGTCGTGCGTGCCGGCCAGGCCGCATTGGCCGCCGGCCATACCCGCTACACCGCCGCACGTGGCCTGCCGGCCCTGCGCCAGGCGATCAGTGGCTTCTATCGCAGCCACTACGGGCTGGATATCGATCCCGAACGCATCCTGGTCACTCCCGGCGGCTCCGGTGCGCTGCTGCTGGCCAGCAGCCTGCTGGTCGACCCCGGCCGCCACTGGCTGCTGGCCGACCCCGGCTACCCCTGCAACCGTCATTTCCTGCGCCTGGTGGAAGGCGGTGCACAGCTGGTGCCGGTCGGCCCGGACACCGCCTACCAGCTCACACCGTCGCTGGTGGAACAGCACTGGAATGCCGACAGCGTCGGCGCACTGGTGGCCTCCCCCGCCAATCCGACCGGCACCGTGCTGTCCGCCGACGAACTGGCGGCACTGTCGCAGGCCCTGCACGCGCGTGGCGGCCATCTGGTGGTGGACGAGATCTACCACGGCCTGACCTACGGCCTGGATGCACCCAGCGTGCTGCAGGTGGACGACAGCGCGTTCGTGCTGAACAGCTTCTCCAAGTATTTCGGCATGACCGGCTGGCGGCTGGGTTGGCTGGTGGCGCCGCCGGCGGCGGTGCCGGACCTGGAGAAGCTGGCACAGAACCTGTACATCAGCGCGTCGAGCATCGCCCAGCATGCCGCACTCGCCTGCTTCAGCGAGGAATCGATGGCGATCTTCGAACAGCGCCGCGAGGCGTTCCGCCAGCGTCGCGACTATCTGCTGCCGGCGCTGCGCGAGCTTGGTTTCCGCATCGAAGTGGAACCGCAGGGTGCGTTCTACCTGTACGCCGACGTCAGCGCGTTCACCGATGACGCGCAGGCGTTCTGTGCGCACTTCCTGGAAACCGAACACGTGGCGTTCACCCCGGGCCTGGATTTCGGTTTCCATCGCGCCAATCAGCATGTGCGCCTGGCCTATACCCAGGAAGTGCCGCGGCTGCAGGAGGCGGTGGCGCGAATTGCACGCGGGTTGAAGAGCTGGGGCGCCTGATCGATCTGCGCGAACGCCATGCGTGGATACGTGAACCCAACGAAAAACGCCGCCCTGGGGCGGCGTTTTCCGTTCTGCTTACTTGCCGCCCAACCGCTCCCACAGGAAGCTGTAGGCCAGTGCGGACATGTGTGCTGCCTGCGCGTTGTTGGCTGCGCCGCCGTGGCCACCTTCGATGTTCTCGTAGTAGGTCACGTCCTTGCCGGCGTCGATCATCTTCGCCGCCATCTTGCGGGCATGACCCGGGTGCACGCGGTCATCGCGGGTGGAGGTGGTGAACAGCACCGGCGGGTAGTTCTTCTTCTCGTTGAACAGATGATACGGCGAGAAGGTCTTGATGAACTCCCAGTCGCTGGTATCCGGGTTGCCGTACTCGGCCATCCACGAGGCACCGGCCAACAGGTGGCTGTAGCGCTTCATGTCCAGCAGCGGCACCTGCACCACCACTGCACCGAACAGCTCCGGGTACTGGGTCAGCATGTTGCCGGTCAGCAGGCCACCGTTGCTGCCACCTTGGACGCCCAGGTGCTTGGCACTGGTGATCTTGCGCTTGACCAGATCGCGCGCCACCGCAGCCATGTCTTCATAGGCCTTGTGACGGTTCTGCTTCAGCGCGGCCTGGTGCCAGCGCGGGCCGTACTCGCCACCACCACGGATGTTGGCGACCACGTACACACCGCCTTTCTCCAGCCAGGCGCGGCCCATGCCACCTGAGTAATTCGGGGTCAGCGAGATCTCGAAGCCACCATAGCCGTACAGCAGGGTCGGGTTGGAGCCGTCCAGCTTCATCGCCTTGTCGTGCACCACGAAGTACGGCACGCGGGTGCCATCCTTGCTGGTGGCGAAGTGCTGCTCGATCACCTTGCCCTTGGCATCGAAGAAGGCCGGCATGGTCTTCAACGTTTCCGGCGCCTGGCCGATCTCGGCCAGAGCCAGCGTGGTCGGGGTCAGGTAGTCGGTGGCGGTCAGCCACACCGCATCGCTGTCGTTGCTGTCCACTGCGCCCACCGCCAGCGTGCCAAAGGCCGGCGCGCCGACGAAGCGGCTGGTCTGCCAGCCATCGGCGCCCGGGGTCAGCACCGACAGGCGGTTCTTGACGTCATCCAGCACGTTCAGCACCAGGTGGCTCTTGGTCCAGGTGGCGCTGGCCAGCGAGGTGGTCGCGGTCGGGGTGAACAGCACCTCGAAGTCGCGCTTGCCGGCCAGGAAGTCGTCCAGCTTCGTCGCCAGCAGCGAACCGGACGCGTAGGTCTTGCCGCCCACGGTCCACGGATCGCGCAGTTCCAGGGTCAGCCACTGCTTGTGCAGGCCCTTCTCGGCCGAATTCGGCGCGTCGATCTTGGTCAGCGTGCCATCGTCGCCACGCAGGTAGAGCTCGTTGTTGTAGAACGCCAGCGTGCGGCTGACCAGGTTGCGCTCGAAGCCCGGGGTGTCATCGTGCATCGCCGCGATGTACATGTCCTCCGGCTTGCCTTCGTACACCACGGTGGCCGAGGTCATCGGCGTGCCGCGCTTCCACAGCTTGGCCACGCGCGGGTAGCCGGAGGTAGTCATCGAGCCCGCACCGAAGTCGGTGTAGACGAACACGGTGTCGCGGTCGACCCAGTTGAGGCCGCCCTTGGACTCGGGACGGAAGAAGCCGTCCTTTATCCAGGTCTTGTTGGCCAGGTCGAACTCACGGGTGACGTCGGCGTCGGCGCCACCGCGCGACAGCGCGATCAGGCAGCGGCTGTAATCCGGGCGCAGGCAATCGGCGCCGTGCCAGACCCAGTTCTCACCCTCGGCCTTGTTCAGCGCATCCAGGTCGAGCACGGTTTCCCACTGCGGCGAGGCCTTGCGGTACTCGGCCAGGGTGGTGCGCCGCCACAGGCCGCGCTCGTGCTGCTGGTCCTTCCAGAAGTTGTAGTAGTAGTCGCCGATCTTCTGCACGCCGGGGATCTTGGCATCGGAGTCGAGCACCTCGCGGATGCTGGTCTCCATCTGCTTGAAGGCCGGGGTCTGCGCCAGGCGCGCCTCGGACTTGGCGTTCTGTTCCTTGACCCAGGTCAGCGGCTTGTCGCCGGTGACGTCTTCGAGCCAGGCGTAGCGATCGGTGTCTTCAGCGGCCACGGCGGTCCCCACCGAGGCAGCGGTCATCATGCCGGCCAGCAGGCAGGCGGAAGCGAGTCGAGACATTGCAGCTCCAGGCAGTCATAAGCCGTGGAACGCTAGCATGGATCGCCGCGGGCGCCCCCGTGTCGAAGGTCAGGCCGCGGCGGTGGAACCGCGACGGCCTCGCGCCGCCCCGCCGCTACGGCGACGCGCCTGTCCACCGGTACGACGCGCCAGCCGCAGCCACGACAGGCGCGGCAACGGGAAGCGCAGCAACGCCCACCAGGCCACCAGCGGCATGCCCACCAGCCACATGGGTAGCCAGCCCAGCCAGGCACTGCTGCCGCGCGCGGCCGGCCAGACCAGTACCAGCGCCATACCGGCCAGGGCCAGCTGCTGCACGCTGCGCAGCAGGCGCGGGTCGGCACGCTCGAGAATGACGCGTTCAGTTGCAGAGCGGCGGACGGAACGTGCGTTCATGGGGCTTCTCCGGTGGACAATGCAACACAGCATGGGCAAGGCCCTTCTCACAGGTTGCGACACCATTGACGGATCGCGTGCACACAGTCGACCATGCGCGTGCAAGCCCACTGGAGCCCGCTCCCGCATGACTTCGATCCGCCCGCTCTGCGCCGTGCTGCTGGCCCTGTCCCTGGCGGGCCCCGCCGTGGCCGCCAGTGAGCCGCCGTCGCCCCGTGCCAGCGCTCCGCGCGCCGCCGACCCGGATGCGCCGATCGACCTGAAGCGTTTCATGGGCACCTGGTACGTGATCGGCCGCGTGCCGAACTTCATCGAACGGGGCCATGTGGCCAGCGTCAACGAGTATGAGCTCCGCGACGCGCACAAGGTCGGCATCACCTACCGCTACCGCGATGGCTTCGGCGAACCGCTGCAGGAAGTCCGCGCGCGTGCCAGCGTCGACCCGGACAGCGGCAACCACGGCTGGCGCACCTGGTTCTACCGCGTGGTGCCCACCCATTCGCGGGTACTGGAAGTGGCCCCGGACTATTCGTGGGCGCTGATCGGCTATCCCGGCCGTGAAATGGCCTGGATCTTCTCTCGTACGCCGGACATGGACAAAGCCCTGTACAAGGAGCTCGCAGAGCGACTGCGCGACGAGTACGGCGTGAACACCGACAAGCTCAAGCGCGTGCCGCAGCACCCGGAGCAGGTCGGCAAGCTGGGCTACGAAGTACCAAACGTGCGTTGATTGCAGGTGGGATTGCCGGCCAGCGGCCGGCA
>NZ_JAOECR010000033.1:0-54706 GCF_029836955.1 Stenotrophomonas sp. GD04054
GCGGTGGAAAGACAGTCGAGCATGGCTCGACTCTACAAGGCGGGCACCGGACGCCCCCGTGCGACAATGGGCGCCCCCACGCTTTCCCGGGCCGCTCCGAGCGGCCCGCCGTCGTCCTGATGTCCAATCCCGCTTCCCGTATCGCCACCGCCTCCCCACGCATTGCGCTGGGGGGTATCGGCCTGGCCGCGATCGGCGCCATCGCTGCTTCCGGCAAGGCGATCATTGTCAAGCTCGGCCTGCGTCACGGCGTGGATGCCACCACGCTGCTTGCCCTGCGCATGCTGATGGCGCTGCCGCTGTTCGTACTGATGGCGCTGTGGGCCGCGCGTCGGGCCGAACCACTGTCCTGGGCCGACCGTGCCCGCGTGCTGTGGCTGGGTTTCACCGGCTACTACCTGTCCAGCCTGCTCGACTTCCAGGGCCTGCAGTACATCAGCGTGACGCTGGAACGGCTGATCCTGTACTTGAATCCGACCCTGGTGCTGCTGATCAACGTGCTGCTGGCGCGCCAGCGGCCGGGCCGATGGCAGATCGGCGCGCTGGTGCTGAGTTATCTGGGCGTGCTGCTGGCGTTCGGCCATGACCTGCAGCGCGAGGGTGGGCAGATCATCGTTGGCAGCCTGCTGGTGCTGGGCAGTGCGCTCAGCTATGCGCTGTACCTGTTCGGCAGCGGGCAGGTGGTCGCGCGTGTCGGAGCGGTGCGGCTGACCGCTTACGCCAGCTGCGTGGCCAGCGTGCTGGTGCTGCTGCATTTCGCGGTGACCCATCCGCTGCCGTTGTTGTGGCAGGCGCCTGCGGCGGTGCAGTGGTTGTCGCTGGTCAATGCCACCGTGTGCACGGTGCTGCCAGTGCTGGCGATCATGCTGGCGGTGCAGCGCGTGGGTTCGTCGCTGGCCGCGCAGGTCGGTATGCTGGGCCCTGTTTCCACCATCGTGATGAGCCTATGGCTGCTCGACGAACCGATGGGGCCGGCGCAGATCGCCGGCACCGTGCTGGTGCTGATCGGCGTTCTGCTGGTAACCCGCCTGCGGCGCTGACGCCTGAGCAGGCGCGCGCGCATCCTGGCGGTGATCCGCGCGATCCCGGCGGGGCAGGTGATGGGCTATGGGCAGGTGGCGCTGCGCGCGGGCCTGCCCGGGCGTGCGCGCCTGACCGCGCGCATCCTGGGCCAGAACGACGACCCGGACCTGCCTTGGCACCGCGTGTTGCGCTCGGATGGGCGCATTGCCATGGAGGAAGGTTCGGCTGGTTGGCGCGAGCAGTCACAGCGGTTGCGCGCGGAGGGCGTGGTGGTGGAGAACGGCCGGGTGCGGATGACGGCGGCTGATCCGGCGGCAGCACTGGATGCCGCTGTGTGGGGTCCGGGCTGAGCACCGCTGGCGACTGAACAGGCCGCGCCTGCCGGTCGCCAACAAGACACGGTGCTGCGGCTATGATGGAGGCCGTTCCATGCCGGTGCTCCCATGTTCCCGCGACTGCCAACCGTCACCAAGGCCCTGCTGATCGCCAACGCGATCCTGTTCCTGCTGCAGCAGCCGTTCCTGCTCGGCATGCAGACCTTCGAGCCGTTCATGCTGCAACCCCTGCAGCAGGGCTTCGACGCATTCTCGCCGGGCGGCAACTTCCAGCCTTGGCAGCTGCTGACCTACGGCTTCCTGCACGGCAGCTTCGGCCATCTGTTCTTCAACATGCTGGCGGTCTTCATGTTTGGCGCGCCACTGGAGCAGACCTGGGGCGAGAAGCGCTTCCTGCTCTATTACCTGGTGTGCGTGGCCGGTGCCGGTGTCTGCCAGCTGCTGGTGGGCACGCTGCTGGAAAACCCGGCCACGGTGCTGGGCGCCTCCGGCGGCGTGTTTGGCCTGCTGCTGGCCTACGGCATGCTGTTCCCCAACCAGCGGGTGATGCTGCTGTTCCCGCCGATCCCGATGAAGGCACGGACCTTTGTGATCCTGTTCGGTGTGGGCGAGCTGGTGCTGGGCATGACCGGCTGGCAGCCGGGCGTGGCCCACTTCGCGCACCTCGGCGGCATGCTGTTCGGCTGGTTGCTGATCCGCTACTGGCGCGGGCAATCGCCGTTCAACAAGCGCCGCCCGCCCGGCCCACCGAAGCGCCCGAACCATCTGCGCAGCGTGAAGTGAGGCGCGATGCGCCTCGCTTCACGCGGGTAGGTGCCAACCTTGGTTGGCACGCCTTGAATGGAATCATTTGACGCGGTAGGTGCCGACCGTTGGTCGGCACGCCTTGTCCCACGCGGGTAGGTGCCAACCTTGGTTGGCACGCTTTGAATGGGATCATTTGACGCGGTAGGTGCCGACCGTTGGTCGGCACACCTCTACCCATCCTGCAACACCACCTGCGCGGCATTGTGCCCCGGCGCACCGGTGACGCCACCACCGGGATGGGTACCCGACCCACACAGATACAACCCCGGAAGGGCGCCGCGGTAGCCGGCTTGGCCGACCATCGGCCGTGCCGAGAACAACTGGTTGGCACTGAGCGCACCGTGGAAAATGTCGCCGCCGACCAGGCCGAAGGTGCGTTCCAGATCCAGCGGCGACAGCACCTGCCGACCGAGCACGCTGCCGGCAAAGCCGGGCGCATACCGTTCGACGGTGGCAATCATCAGGTCCGCCACAGTCTCGCGGTGATCATCCCAGTTACGCCCGTCGGGCAGTACCGGCGCCACGTGCTGGCAGAACAGGCTGGCCACATGCTGCCCGCGCGGCGCCAGTGAATCATCCAGCGTGCTCGGAATCAGCATCTCTACGATCGGTTCGCGCGACCAGCCTTCGCGGCGCGCATCCAGCCAGGCGCGGTCCATGTAGTCCAGGCTGGGGGCCATGATGATGCCGGCGCTGAGGTGATCGCCGGGGCCGGGCAGGGCACGGAAGTCCGGCAACCGCGACAGCGCCACGTTCATCCGGAAGGTGCCGGAACCGCAGCGCCAGTTCGTCATGCGTTCGCGTGTGGCAGCGGGTACCTGCGTCGGCTCCAGCAGCTGTTCGTACAGCAGCTTCGGATTGACGTTGGCCACCACCGCGCGAGCACGCAGGGTTTCGCCGTTGACCAGTTCCACCCCCACGGCGCGGCCTTGTTCGATCAGTACCTGTTGCACACCGGCATCCACGCGCAGTTCGGCCCCGGCCTCGCGCGCCGCGCTGGCGATGGCCTGGCTGATCGCGCCCATGCCGCCGATCGCGTGGCCCCACGCACCCTTTACGCCATTGCACTGGCCGAATACGTGGTGCAGCAGTACGTAGGCACTGCCCGCTGTATACGGGCTTGCGTAGTTGCCGACGATGCCATCAAAGCCGAACAGCGCCTTGATCGGCTCGCTCTCGAACCAACGGTCCAGGTAATCCGCCGCCGACAGCGTGAACAGGTCCAGCAGTTCCTGCCGCAGTGGCGCATCCAGCGCCGCCAGTTCGCGGCCGAGTTTCCCCATCTGCCATAGTGCGGGCAGCGCACGCCAACCGCCTGCTACACCCAGGTCGGGCGGCGCGCGCAGAGCCCATGCGCGCAGTACGTCGGCGAAGATTTCCAGGCGTTCCTCGTACGCGGGCAAGCGCTGCGCATCCCGCTCGGAGAACTTCGCCACTTCGGCCTGAGTGCGGCCAGGTGCCGACAACAGATAGCGGTCGTCGGGCAATGGCAGGAAGTTGTTGGCCGGGCGCGCGACGATGCGCAGCCCATACGCATGCAGCTGCAGGTCGTCGATCACCTTCGGCTGCAGCAGCGAGACCGTGTACGAGGCGACTGAATTGCGGAAGCCGGGATGGAATTCCTCGGTGACCGCAGCGCCGCCAAGAACGCCGCGACGTTCCAGCACCAGCACCTTCTTTCCGGCACGCGCCAGATAGGCCGCGCAGACCAGGCCGTTGTGGCCACCACCAACGATGATCGCATCCCAGGTCATCTGCACCTCGGAAAAAGGGGACGGAGGGGATTAAGTCGCAATTCGCATGGGGTCACCGGCAATGGGGAAAAAACGACTTAATCCCCTCCGTCCCCTTTTTTGATCGCTGCTTCGATGGTGGCGATGTCGATCTTCTTCATCGGTATCATCGCGTTGAATGCGCGCTTGGCCAGTGCCTTGTCCTGGCTGGTCACCGCTTCGATGAGCATGCGCGGGCTGATCTGCCAGGAGATGCCCCAGCGGTCCTTGCACCAGCCGCATTGGCTCTCCTGGCCACCGTTGCCGACGATCGCATTCCACAGGCGGTCGGTCTCGGCCTGGTCCTCGGTCTGGATCTGGAAGGAAAACGCTTCGCTGTGCTTGAACGCGGTGCCGCCGTTGAGGCCGACGCAGGGGATGCCGCAGACCGTGAATTCAACGGTCAGTACGTTGCCTTCCTTGCCGTCCGGATAGTCACCGGGGGCGTGATGCACGGCGGTCACCGCGCTGTCTGGCAGGATGCTGGCGTAGAAGGTGGCGGCCTCGAGTGCGCCGTTGTCATACCAGACACAGATCGTGTTCTTGTGTGCCATGTCGGGGCTCCACGTTGGACGAAGCCGCAGCGATAGCATGCGCGGTGTTAATCCGGGATCGTGCTGCACCTGCAAAAAAGGAGGGCGCCCGAAGGCGCCCTCTGCATTACCCGTGTGGCAGCTGGATCAGCGCCAGACCTTGATCTGCTCGGCTTCACTGCGCTGCATCGGCTGGCCGGCCTTGCAGCTGAAGGTGGCGCCGAAGGCCGGCAGGTTGGCCAGCGTGCCGTTGCTGCGCCACAGGCCCGGTGCACGGATGTCGGCGGTCAGGCGGCGTACGGCCTCGTTCGGCGCCAGCTGCTGCGCCCACAGCGCAGACCAGGCGCGGAAGAAGCCCTGCTGCTGGGCCTGCTTGGCCTTCGGCTCCTGCGCGACATACGCCGCCCAGGCCAGTTCCAGACCAGCGATGTCGGCCAGGTTCTCTTCCTGGGTGAGCGTGCCGTTGACCTTGGCACCCTTCACGCCCGGGAAGTCGTAGGCGCTGTACTGCGCGGCCACGCGGTTACCGAGCAGGGTCCAGGCGGTCTTGTCGGCCGGGGTCCACCAGCTGCGCAGCTCGCCCTTGGCGTCGACCAGCGCACCCTTGGCATCGATCGCGCGGGTCAGCTCATGGCCGACCAGGCCACCGAAGCTGCCGAACTTGTCGGCAGCGTCGGCCTTGGCGTTGAACACCGGGCCCTGCAGGATCGCGGCGGTGACGATCAGGCGGTTCTGGGCCAGATCGTAGGCCAGCGACGGCTGCTGCGGCAGCACGTCCCAGCGACGGTCGGCATTGCCCTTGCCGATGCGCTTCATTTCCTCGCGATGGCGCCAGGTCGAAGCAATCAGCATGTTGCCACCGAACGAACCGCGGCCCATCGGCTGCACGCTGTAGTCGAGGTCGCGCAGCGGGGTGCCGATCTCGATCTTCAGCGCAGCCAGCTTGGCCTGCGCTTCGGCCTTGGCTTCGGTGCTCATCCAGCTGCTGTTCTTGACCGCTTCGATCTGCACTTCGCGCACCTTGTCGACGATCCACGCCGCCTGGCGACGATCTTCGGCGGACAGGTAACGGGCAGCGTATTCGCGACCGACCATCGGGCCAGCGGCCACGTTGATCGCCTCCAGCACGTCTTCCCAGCGCTGCGGCGGCAGGGTCTCGCCACGCAGTACGCGGCCGCGGAACTCGAACTCGGCGTCGCGGTAGGCCTTGGACAGGTACGGTGCCATCGAGTCGCCCACGCGCCAGCGCAGGTAGGCCTTCCACTGGTCCGGCTTGAGCTTGGTGACCATGCCGTCGAGCTGCTTGAACAGGCCCGGGTCGGCCAGCGAGACCAGGTCGTCATCCACGCCCTGTGCCTTCAGGAAGGCATCCAGCTGCAGGTTGCGGTAGCGGCTGTTGAGCTCCTTGGTGGAGATCGGCGCGTAGTTGTTGAACGGGTTGTTGATGCCGGCCAGCGACTGCGCATTGCGTGCCAGCTCGGTTTCCAGCGCGATCACCGCCTGCGACTCGGCATCCAGCTTGGCCGCCGGGGTGCCGGTCAGCGCCAGGATCTGCTTGACGTAGTTGCGGTAGCGGCCCATCAGCGCCACGGTGTCGGCGTCGGTACGGGTATAGAACGCCGGATCCGGCAGGCCCATGCCGCCCTGCATGAAGTAGCCGATGTGGCGGTCAAGTGCCTTCAGGTCGACGTCCGGGCCGAAGTTGAAGGCCACCGGGATGCCGACCTGATGCAGTGCCGCGATCGAGGCCGGTACATCCTTGGCCTTCTTGATGGCGTTGATGCGGGTCAGCAGCGGGGCGATCGGGTTGGAGCCGTCTGCTTCCACGGCCGCTTCGTCCAGGCCACTGGCCCAGAAGTCACCCAGCAGCTTCTGCACGTTGCCCTGCGGCGCCTTCATCGCTGCGTCGAGCAGTTCACGCTGCTGCTGGCGGCTGCGGTCGACCAGCTGGCCCAGCGCGGTGGTGGCGCCGGTCTGCGGCACCGGGTTGGCCTTCAGCCAGCCTGCATTGGTGGCGTCGTAGAAGTCGCTGCACTGGGCACTGACAGCCGGGGCACGCGCGGCCTTTTTCTTGGCGGCGAAGGCATCGTGGGTCGGGACCAGAGTCGCCAGGCTGATGCCCAGGGCGATGGCAAGCGGACGGAAATTGGGCATGTGGAACGAATCCGTGATGGATTGAGGGCGCGCGCACTATAGCAAGCCGCGCATGGGCGCGGCATGCACGCATCACGGCGCATCCGCCGGGTATGGCCCGGCGCTACCGGGTGTGTGGCATCGACACCGCATGCACGCATCACGGTGGCTCCGCCGTGCCATACGCCGACCAAGGTCGGCATCTGCCAATGGCGTGGGCCTGCACAGGCGCAGCAGATCCACGCCATGCGTGGATGACGGGCGCGGCAAAAAAACAAAGGCCCGGGAATTCCCGGGCCTCTGCAGGTCTACCTTGGCATCAGCCAGGGCTTACCAGATCACCACCTGCTGCTCGCCGGCGCGGGCCATCGGCGAACCGGCCTTGCACTGGAAGGCCGCGGCAAAGGTCGGCAGGTTCGACGGCGCACCCATGGCGCGGAACTGCGCCGGCGCGTGCGGGTCGGTGGCCAGGCGGACCTTGGCGTTTTCCGGGGTGTACTTGGTGCGCCACACGGTGGCCCAGTTGAAGAAGAAGCGCTGGTCGCGGGTGAATCCATCGACCTTTGCATCTTCCTTGCCGGCGGACGCCTTCTGCAGGGCGTCGTAGGCGGTAGCCAGGCCGCCCAGGTCGGCGATGTTCTCGCCCAGGGTCAGGTGACCGTTCACGGCCTGGCCGTCGACCTTGTACTGGTCGAACTGCTTGACCAGCTTGCCGGTCAAGCCTTCGAAGTTCTTCTTGTCAGCGGCGGTCCACCAGTCTTCCATGTTGCCGGTCGGCCCGAAGCGTGCACCCTGGTCGTCGTAACCGTGGGTCATTTCGTGGCCGATCACCGCACCGATGCCGCCATAGTTCAGTGCGTCGTCGGCCTTCGGATCGAAGAACGGCGGCTGCAGGATGGCGGCCGGGAACACGATCTCGTTCTGCAGCGGGTTGTAGTAGGCGTTGACCGTCTGCGGGGTCATGCCCCACTCGGTCTTGTCCACCGGCTTGCCGATCTTGGACAGGTTGAACTTGTAATTGAACTCACTGGCCGCGCGCACATTGCCCAGGTAGCTGTCGCGCTGGGTCTGCAGGCCCGCCCAGTCACGCCACTTGTCCGGGTAACCGATCTTCGGAGTGAAGGTTTCCCACTTGGCGATGGCCTTGGCCTTGGTTTCATCGCTCATCCAGCTCAGGCCCTGGATGCGTTCCTTCAGCGAGGCGGCCAGGTTCTTCACCAGCTCTTCCATCTTCGCCTTGGCTTCCGGCGAGAAGGCAACCTTCACGTACAGCTGGCCGAAGGCTTCACCGGCGTCGTTCTCGATGGTGCCCAGCACGCGCTTCCAGCGCGGCTTCTGTTCCTTCTGGCCATTGAGGGTCTTGCCGTAGAACTCGTAGTTCTCCTGCACGAAGGCATCGGCCAGGTACGGCGAGGCGCTGTCCACGGTGTGGAAGCGCAGGTAGGCGCGCCACACCGACGGATCGGTATCGCCCAGCGCCTTGCTCACTTCCTCATGGAAGGCCGGCATGGCCAGCGAGAACTTCTCCGGCGCGGCTACGCCCTGCGACTTGAAGAACTCGGTCCAGCTGAAGTTCGGGGTCAGCTTGTCAGCGTCGGCCAGGGTGACCGGGTTGTAGTACAGCTCGACGTTGCGCGACAGCTCCACGCGCGACTTGGAGGCCTTGGCCAGGCGGGTCTCGAACTTGACCACGTCCTCGGCCTGCTTGGCAGCGTCGGCAGCGGCGACGCCGGACAGCTCCAGCACCTTGGCGATGTGCGCCTGGTAGGCCTTCAGCTTGTCGGCGTTCTTGGCATCGGTGTAGTAGGTGCTGTCCGGCAGGCCCAGGCCGCCCTGGCTGGCGTAGGCCAGGTTGACGGCCGAGTTCTTGAAGTCGGCTTCGGCGCCGAAGCCGAACAGGACGTTGTCACCCTTGGCCGCGCTGCTGCGCAGGTAGTCGGCGATGGCCGCCTTGTCCTGCAGGCCGTCGATCGCGGTCAGGTCGGCCTTCAGCGGCTCGATGCCCTGGGCATTGATCTTGGCTTCGTCCATGCCGGTGGCCCACAGGTCGCCGACGATCTTCTCGATATGGTTCGGGTTCTTGACCTGCGCGACCTGTTCAGCCAGCTGGTGCTGCACGGCCACCGAACGCTCGTCGAGGATGGTGAACGCGCCCCAGCTGGTGCGGTCGCCCGGAATTTCATTGGCGGCCAGCCACTTGCTGTTCACGTAGTCGCCGAAGGCGCCACAGGCGTCCTTGCTGGCATCCAGATCGCTGGGCTGGAAGGCGTTGTAGGCCGGCAGCTTGCTCTCATCCAGCGTGTAGTTGGTGGCTTCGGCCGCAGCCGGCGTGGAGGCGGTGGCATCCTTGGCCGGGGTTTCGTTCTTGCCGCAGCCGACCAGCGCGGCCGAAACGGCCAGGGTCAGCAGCACGATCTTGGGAGTACGGGTCACTTTGATGGCCTCCAGGCCGAGTGAGTCAGGGAAGGGCCGCGGGGACGGCCGTGGGCCGAACAATACGCCGCCGGCCTGCCCTGCAAGGGTGTCGAAGGTCATGGCCGGGCGCAAGGGGGCCGCTTCGTGGCCCGGAAAAGACAGACCCGGCAAAAGCCGGGTCTGTCGGGGTACTGCGATCAGGCGTGGATCAGAACTTGTACTTCAGACGCACGAACGGGGTGCGGCCGTAGTAGTCGTACTGGGTGGCGAACGCCGGTACGTTGCCGTAGCGGGAATCGGCGACACCGATGGAAACCAACGGCGGGGTCTTGTTGAAGATGTTGCTGACGCCCACCAGGATTTCCCAATCGGCCTGCGCGTAGCTGACCGAAGCGGTGTGGTAGATGCGCGAGTCGGCCACGATGTCACGATAGGAGTTCGGACGACCCTGGTAGGTGAACACCGGGCTCAGATCGATGTCTTCGGTCTTGTGGATGTAGGTGGTCAGCCAGTTGTACGACCAGTCACCGCGGGTCAGGCTCAGCGCCAGGTTGCCCACCACCTTCGGACGGCCGATGTCACCCAGCAGCTCCGAGGATTCCAGGCCGCTCGCAGCTGCGCTGGAGAACACTTCCTGGGTGTCTTCGATCGTGTAGGTGACCTGGGTCTCGGCCGAGAACTTGCCGAACGAGAAATCGTGGTCGAAGTTTGCGGTCAGGTCGTAGCCACGGGTGCGCTGCTTGTTGATGTTGATGAACTTGTTCTGGATCTGGGTCACCGCATACGGCTGGGTAGCACTGGCCGGATTGCGGGTCAGCAGATCGCAGTAGCTGTTCGGGTACACCGTGCCGCCGTAGCAGCCACGCATGACGTTGGTGCTGCCCAGCTGCGCGATTTCATTGCTCACTTCGTAGTCGAAGTAATCGATGGCCACGCTCAGGTTGGCGAAGGTCGGGGTGAACACGATACCGGCGGTCTTCGCACGCGAAGTTTCCGGAATCAGCGAATTACCACCGCCCTGGCGGTACACCGTGCCGCTGCTGCCGCCGCCGGCATAGTCGGCCGGGATACCTGCGGCCGCACAGTTGGCCTGGTAATTGGTATTGGAGCTTTCACCCCAGCGTACGCACGGATCGTTCGCCTGCTGGAAGAAACCAGTCTCGTTGCCAAGGTACAGCTCATACAGGCCCGGCGCGCGGTAGGAGGTGCCGATCGAACCGCGCAGACGCAGCGACGGAATGACCTGCCAGTTCAGGCCGACCTTCCAGACATTGTCCGAATCGGCAACGTTGTCGTACTTGAACACGCGACCCGAGGCGTTCAGGCTCAGCGATTCCACCGCCGGCAGGCCCTTCAGCAGCGGCACGTCGAACTCGACGAAGGCTTCCTTGACCTTGTCGTTGCCCTTGGTCACATCAGCCGAGGACGAGCCCCAGATGTCGCCAGTGCGGGACAGTTCGCTCGGCTGGTCGTTGAGCGAGTAATAGCGGTATTCCAGGCCGCCCGCAAAACCGACCGCACCGGCCGGCATCTCGAACAGGTCGCCGCTGACGATGGCGTTGATGGTAGCCTGCTTGTAAGTGGTCTTGCCCCAGTCCCACGCACCGAGCTTGTCGACCAGCTCGTCGACCTTGCGGCCGCTCAGGTAGTCCGGGTCGAAGTAGTTCACCGCCGGCGGCGCGTCGGTGTAGTCCAGGTCGCCGCTCTTGGAGGCCTGGATGGCCAGATTGCCGTACTTGCCACTGGAGTGGCTGAAGTTCGCGTTGACTTCCCACGCCCAGGTGTCGGTGCCCTTGAACAGGCCGTCAAGCTTGGTGGCGGCGTAGAAGTAATCGACGGTGACATCCTGCTGGGACTTGAACAGCATCACCGGGTTGGCGACGATCTCGGTACCCGGGATGTAGGCGTACGGGAAGAACTGGCGCCAGGAGAACGTCTCGGTTTCGCGACGGTTGAACAGGAACTGGGTCTTCCAGTTGACCGAATCGAAGCCGAAGTCGGTGGCCACGTAGGCGGTCTTCCGCTCCTGCTTGTTGATGATGTGGCCCTGGCCCCAGCGCGCGAAGTTCACCGGCTCATCGAAGAAGGCCTGGCCGCGCGCGTAGCTCTGGGTCTTGCGCGGGCGGTAGCCCGGCAGCGGGCCGACAGTGGTGCCATCACCCGACGGCACATAGCGGGTGCTGCCGATGTCGACCACGTTGTGCAGCATGTTGACGCAGTTGGCCAGCGGCGTACCGGCATTGAGCGAACGATCTTCGCGGTCGATGCGGTTGCCGTCGGCGTCCTTGACCAGGTCGTTGCTGCAGTTGAGGAAGTCGCGGTCGCCACGGGTCAGCTCGTTGTGCTGATACCACTCGACGGCAGCGATGATGCTGCCCTTCTCGAAGTTCCAGCCATTGGCCAGCGACGCCGAGAACACTTCACCGCCGCCTTCGGTCGGGACGCGGCCGGTAACGGTCAGCTCCGGGCGCTCGATGTTCTTCTTGGTGATCAGGTTGACCACACCGGCCACGGCGTCGGAACCATAGATCGAGGACGAACCGTCCTTCACGATCTCGGCACGCTGCAGGATGGCGGTGGGAATGACGTTCAGGTCGAAGGCGCCGACGGCGCCACGGGTACCGGCCGGGCCGGGGCGCTGGCCATCGAGCAGCACCAGGGTGCGGTTGGCGCCCAGGCCGCGAAGCGACACGGTCTGTACGCCGGTGCCGCCGTCCACGACGAAGCCGCCGAACTGGTGGGTGATCTGGGTTTCGGCCGAACCGATGGCCGACTTCTGCAGGAACTCGGCCACGTTGACCTGGCCCTGCTTCGCGTTGGTTTCGGCGTTGATGGTGAACACCGGCGAAGTGGTCTCGTAGTCCGCACGGCGGATCAGGGAGCCAGTGACTGTGACCTTGTCAAGATCGGTTGCGCGGGTGGAAGTGCTTGAGCTGCTTGACGCCTTTGCTTCCTGCTGGGTGGATTCCTGGGCCAGAGCCGGTGCGACCTGCAGGCAGGCCAGCACAGCAAGAGTCAACGGGACGCGGCTTGGCTTAGATTGGCGGTTGGCGTTGCGCATTTCGGTTTGATCCCCACTTGTTATGCTTCGGTTAATGGAGTGTATGAGTCGCGTAAAGTAAATGCAACATGAATATTAAAATCTCTTAACTTGCTGTTGTTATAGGGAAATTCAGTATTTGGGGCATGAAAAAGCCCCTGCCTGGCCGGCAGGGGCTTGGTGAAAGCGAGGGTGCCCGGGGAGGGATCAGAGGCCGCCGGGGCCGCAATCCTTGCTCAGGTAGTCGGCCATGAGCGTCAATGTCGTCCGGAAGTGCGCGGGGTACCACGGCATGCTGTGCGGCATGTCGGGGATCAGCTCGAACCGGGCTGGGACCTTGCCCTGTACGCCGTTGTAGAAGTTCCTCGCATGGAAGGACGGCGTGCGTACGTCACGGTCGCCGACGAAGGTCAGCAGAGGAATCGTGGCCTTCGCAGTGTTCTGCATCGGGTCCATGCCCTTCACCGTGCGCCCCTGCAGAATGCGTTGCAGGCGGTTCTGGCTCCAGGAGGTGCCCAGCCGGCCAAGATCGGTGACCGGGGCGCCAGCGATGGCGCACTGGTAGGGGGAGGGGCTGCGCACTGTCGCGGCGGCAGCCGCGAAGCCGCCGTAGGAATAGCCGAAGATCGCGATACGGTCCTTGGCGGCGATGCCCTGTGAGACGAGCCAGGCGGCGCCGTCATCCTTGTCGTCCTGCATCTTCTGGCCCCACTCGGCGTCACCTGCCAGCCAGAGCTTGCGGCCAAGGCCGGCGCTGCCGCGGTACTGAGGGCGCAACACGGCGTAGCCGCGCGAAGTGAAGAACGGTACCCAGCCGGATGCATCCCAGCCTGTGTAGTCGCGTGCCCACGGCCCGCCGTGCGGATGAACGAGTGCCGGCAGCGGGCCGTCGCCCTGCTTCCAGCCCGGCGGGAGATCCAGAATCGCTGGAATCTGCAGCCCATCGCGTGCGGTGTAGGTCACCCAGCGTTGTTCACCGATCTGCTTGCTGTCCACCCAGGGGCGCTCGCTGCCCAGCGGCACGACATTCTTGCGATCAGCCAGGATGAAGTAGCTCTTCGGGTTGCGGTTGCTTTCCGTGGTGAACAGGACGCGCGAAAGGTCGTCGTTGTAGCCGGTGATGTAGATGCTCAGGCCAGGATAGGCTTTCTGCAGGCCCTCCTGCAGGGCCTTCATCTGCGGATCCACGTACACGGCCTGTCGCTGCGGACCGTCGATATAGAAGCCGAGGACCTGGTTGAAGTTGCTCTTGCGCGTGCCCAGGATCAGTGAACTGATCGAGAAGGATGGATGGGCGGCCAGAGGCTCCTTGTCGAACTCCTTCTTGGCAGGATCGTACAGTCGCGCCTGCACCAGATCGGAGAACTGGTCGGTCAGCACGTACAGCTTGCCGCTGTCATCGTCTATGCCGACGACTTCCACCGTATAGCGTTCGCTCAGTCGGGTGGTCAGGGGGGCGTGCACTTCGAACTGGCCGGCGCTGTTCTTGATCAGAATGCGTTGTTCGAAATCGTCGGAGCCGGCGGATTCGACCTGGGTCTGGGTAAGGACTTCACCTGTTCGGGGATGGAACAGGCCGGGTGACGTGCGGGAGCTGCCCTTGAACAGCAGTTCGGTCTGGCCCGTGCGCAGGTTGAAGCGATAGTAGTTGGCCTGCAGCGTGGCCTCATTGAGCTGGCTGATGATGACCCTGTCTGCGTCCAGCGGCAGCCCATGGACGAGCGAGGCGGTACCCGCAAGTTCGAGGCAGCGAAGGGTCTCGGGGCTGACCCCGAGCGTGCGGGTGTTGTTGGCGAACGCCTCGTCGAACTTGGTCTGGGTGGCGTCGGTGAGGTAGGCCTTGGTCAGGAAGGTCTTGGTGGCTCCCGTACTGTTGCCTTCACCGCAGCCGCCGAGTTTGCCTGTCCATTCCTGGCGCCCGATGACGAGGTTGCGTCCCGCCTTCAGTGCGCTTGCCGCGATGAACTTCATCCGGTCACCGGATGGCGTGATGGCGACCGGACCGGCGCCGAGGTTATCCAGGTTCCAGTTGGCCAGGGCGGTATCGCTGTTGTCGCTGCCGGGCGCGGCGACGATCGCGACCAGCTGCTTGCCGTCGGCGCTCATGGTGACCGACTGGATGGTGGGGATCTTGGCGAAATCCTCGGCTGGCAGAGGGCTTGCGAGGGCAGGGGCAATGCACAGCGCCGCCAGTGCGGCGGCGCCAAGGCGGGCGGGGGACAAGCGCAGTTCCATGGTCGGCAGGGTCCTTGTGGCGGGCACATCAATATGACCTGAAGATGAACGAAGACGTGAATCCAGTCAACTTGGCGTGAATGCCCGGGCGCGCGTCACGCCCTGGAGGGACGACAAGCAAAAAAAGACCCCGCCGGGGCGGGGTCTTTGGTGCGGCAAGGGCCTGGATCAGTGATCGCCAAACTCGTACTTGGCCTGCACATAGATGGCACGCCCGTAGGCGTTGTACAGGTAATTGTTGTACGGCTGGCCGCTGGTGCCGGCGAAGCTGAAGCGCTGGTTGTCCGGCATCTTGTTGAACACGTTGTTGACCATCAGCGACAGGGTCAGGTTGTCCAACGCACGGTAGTTCACGCTCAGGTTGTAAGTGGTGTAGGAGCCCCACTTGCCTGCCTTGTAGCCGGAGCTGTGGACGTAGTCGTAGCCATTGCCCACGTACGCCATGTAGTTCGGCGTCTTGCCAATGTAGTTGGCGTACAGGGTGGTGGTCCACTTGTCCTTGGCCCAGCCGACCGAACCATCGGCGCGCACCTTGGCGTACGAGTCGTACACCCACATCGCGTACGGGTCACGCAGCAGGTCCAGGAACTCATCGCCCGGCTGCGGCTGCAGTTCGCGCTTGAGCATGTCGGTGTAGTTGCCCGAGAACTGAAGCGAACCGAAGCGGCCCATGTCGTGCACGTACTTGAAGCTGGCGGTCAGCGCTTCCAGGTTCTGGCGGGCGACGTTCATCTTCGGGGTATAGATCTCGTCCAGCACGCCGGACGCATCGCGGGTGATCCAGTCGTTGACGTTCTGGCAGCTGGCCGAGGTGTTGTTGGCCTGGCCGCCACGGCAGTAGTACTCAGCCAGCAGCAGCTGGTCGGAGCTGAGCGTATCGACCTCGTTCTTGATCTTCCAGTTGTAGTAGTCCACCGACAGCGACAGGTTGTTGATCGGTGCCCACACAACACCTGCATTCCAGACGTCGGCGGTGATCGGTTCCAGGTCCGGATTGCCGGCGCGGGTGCCGAACACCGAGACGCTGTCATACGGGCAACCGGTGGTGTTGGCCGGGTCGTAGCCCAACTGGCCGCAGCGGTAGTAGTCGGTGGAGCCGTTGGCGTAGTAGCCGCTACGGCCCTGGAACGCGTCGGACAGCGTCGGAGCGCGGAACGCCGTACCGTACTTGCCGCGGAACAGCAGGCTTTCGATCGGACGGAACTCGACGCCGATGCTGTAGGTGGACTTGTCGACGGTGTTGCTGCCGATCTTGAAGGCGTCGTAGCGACCGGAACCGGTCACCGTCAGCATGTCATGCAGGGGCAGGCGCAGTTCGCCGGTCACCGCATAGTTGCTGCGGTGGCCAGCACCGGAGACCGCCGTGGTGCCCCAGACGCTGCCATCCATCAGGCCCGGATCGGGGCTGTAGTCCCAGCCTTCGCTTCCACCTTCAACGACCACGGCCAGGCCGGCGTCGCCGCCGGGCAGCTTGAACAGTGATCCATTGGTGACCTGTGCACGGGCCAGGTTCTGCCAGGTGCGGCTCTGGCTGTAGCTGTAGCCGGTGAAGGTCTGGAAGTCACCGGCCGGCAGCGGCGCGTAGAACGCTTCCCAGTTCGGGCTGTAGATGTCGTAGCCGGTGCTGGTGGTTCCCAGCACCGGGCCGAGCACGCGCTGTTCGAAGTAATCGTTGATCGGGTCATTCCAGCGCACGAAGTTGCGCTCGGTCAGCTTGTACTCGCCGCGGGTGAAGCTGAGGCTGTAGTCCCAGTTGCCGGCCGTGCCGCGGCCGCCCAGCGTCACCTGATAGGCCTTGTTGCGGTCGGTGTTCATGATGTCGCGGTAGCCGGCGCCGCCGATGTCTTCCGGGGCGAACACGCGCTGCAGGTTCATGTACTGGCCGCTGGCCTGGTCGTAGAAGCGGCCCCAACCGGACGAAGTGCCCCACCAGGTGTAGCCGGAACCCGTCGCGTACTTGACCTCTTCCAGGCTGTACAGCGCATCGCCGAACAGCTGGAAGTTGTCATTCACGTCGAAGGTGGCAGAGCTGTAGATCTGCGCGCTTTCCTTGCCGTTCTTGATGGTCTTGTAGCCGGTGCCATAGGTCGAGCCACATGCCTGGCCGGTGGGCCGGGTGCCGAGCACGGTGGTGCCATCGAACTGCCCGGCGACGTTGGCGCACAGGTTCGGGTCCATCATCGCGTAACGGTTGTTGTTGGCCGGCAGCAGCACCAGGAAATCGTTGGAGACGTACTGCGGGCTGTAGCCGTCGGGATTGTTGACCTTGGTCAGATCGCGTTGGTAGCCCCAGATCGGGCTGGTCTTTTCGTACTGCACATTGACCAACGCGTGGAAGCGGTCATCGACACCATTGAAGCCGCGGGCGCCGCTGAAGCGGAAGCTGTTGCCGCCGCCTTCGCTGTAGGCGCCGCCACGGACGTTGAGGACGCCACCATCCATGCGTTCCTTGAGGATGATGTTGACCACGCCAGCGATCGCATCGGAGCCATACAGTGAGGACTGGCCGCCCGGCAGGATCTCGATGCGCTCGACGATGTCGATCGGAATGCCGCTGATGTTGTTGAACGTATCGCCGCCGTTGTACAGCGCCGGATACGAAAGCATCGGGCGGCCGTTGATGAGGTACTTGGTGTAACCCGGGCTGAGGCCGAACATGCCGGCGGCTTCGGCGCCCTGGGTGAACGAGGCCGAGGTCTGGCCACCCTGCAGGCCGCCAGTGGACAGCGAGGACTGCTGCAGGACATCGGCAACGCTGGTGAAGCCGCGGGTCTGGATGTCCTCTGCGGTCACGGTCAGGACCGGCGTGTGGTTCTCGATCTCGGTCTGCGGAATCAGCGAACCGGTGACCGTCACGCGGTCAAGCTGGGTCGGTGCATTGCCGCTTTGCGCCAGGGCCGTGCCGGAGGCGAGCAGTGTGCCGAGCAGGGCGAGCGTCAGTGGGTGGCGCGAGAGTGTGGAACGATGGCGAGACATGGAAAATCCCCGTAGTTAGCGATGTCTTGGCTACCGGCTTCCGTGTCGGCTTAACGATCTGTTCAGTTGCATTCCATTCAGCCGGACCGTAACACGCACTTAACGCAGGGAACACACGATCGTCATTTCGTCAATCGGGCTTTTGCCTGAAAAATGGTGATATATCAATGACTAACGCCAATTGTTTTGGAGTGTTTCAAAAGATGGCGATATGAAGGGCATTCTTTCGTAGTGCATTTGCTGCTTCTGCATCAATGCTTTACCGAAGGCTTCCTGGAACCAAAAAAAAGGCCCCGCCGAAGCGGGGCCTGGTC
Source organism: Stenotrophomonas sp. GD04054 (assembly GCF_029836955.1). NCBI lineage: Bacteria > Pseudomonadati > Pseudomonadota > Gammaproteobacteria > Lysobacterales > Lysobacteraceae > Stenotrophomonas > Stenotrophomonas sp. GD04054. Next base: position 17,584 of record NZ_JAOECR010000033.1, read on the forward strand.
CAGACACGAAGTCCGGAAAACGACGGGATCAGAAGTTGTACTTGACCTGGGCCGAGATCTGGCGGCCGTAGACGCTGTAGAAGCCGTCATTGAACGGGGTCGATTCGTTGCCCGGGTAGTTGTAGCGCTGGCCTTCCGGCAGCTTGTTGAACACGTTGTTGACCATCAGCGACAGGACCAGATCTTCCTGTGCCTGGTAGTTCATGCTCAGGTTGTACGTGGTGTACGAACCCCACTTGCCGGCCTTGGCGCCGGAGGAGTGGACGTAGCCGTAGCTGCGGCCGGTGTAGGCCAGGTAGTTCGGGGTGCTGCCGACGTAGTTGGCGTACACGGTGGTGGTGAACTTGGCGATGTTCCAGGCCACCGACAGATCGCCGCGGACCTTGGCGAAGTTGTCGTAGTACCACATGTTGTACGGATCGCTCAGCAGATCCAGCTTGGCGGCACCCGGCATCGGCTGCACTTCACGCTTCAGCATGTTGGTGTAGTTGCCGGAGAACATCAGCGAGCCGAAGCGGCCGATATCCTGCTGGTACTTGGCCGCCACGGTCACCGCTTCCAGGTTCTGGCTGGCAACGTTGAGCTTCGGCGTGTACACGCGGGTCAGGTTGCCACCGGCATCGCGGGACACCCAGTTGGTCACGTCACCGCAGCTGGCCGAGGTGTTGTTCGGCAGGCCGTTGTGGCACTGGTACTCGGCCAGCAGCAGCTGGTCGCTGCTGAGGGTCTTGACCTCGTTCTTGATCTTCCAGTTGTAGTAGTCGGCCGACAGCGAGAAGTTGCTGACCGGGGCCCACACCACGCCTGCGCTCCAGACGTCGGCGGTGATCGGCTTCAGGTCCGGGTTGCCGGACTTTTCGCTGTACACCGAGGTGTTCTTGTAGAACGAGCAGGCCTCGTCACGCAGGCCGTAGCCCAGCTGGCTGCAGCGGTAGTAGTCGTTCTGGCCGGACGAGTACGAACCGCTCATGCCCTGGAAGGCATCGGACAGGGTCGGCGCGCGGAAGGCGGTACCGTACTTGCCGCGCAGCAGCAGGCTCTCGATCGGACGGAATTCCAGACCGATGCTGTAGGTGGCCTTGTCGACGGTCTTGTCGGCAATCTTGAAGGCGTCATAGCGGCCCGACGCGCTGACGGTCAGCTTGTCGTGCAGCGGCATGCGCAGCTCGCTGGTGACCGCATAGTTGCTGCGGTGGCCGGCACCGGCGACGGCGGTGGTGCCCCACACATTGCCATCAACGAACGCCTGGTCCGGCGAGTAGTCCCAACCTTCGCTGCCACCTTCCAGCACGACGGCCAGGCCGGCGTCACCGCCCGGCAGGCTGAACAGCGAGCCGTTGGTCACCTGCACGCGGCCCAGGTTCTGCCAGGTCTTGCTGCGATGGGTACCGTAGCCGGTGAAGCTGGCGAACTGGTCCGGAGTGATCGGCGAGTAGAAGGCCGCGTAGTCCGGGTTGTAGATGCCGAAGCCGCCAGCCGAGGTGCCCAGGCGCGGGCCCAGCACGGTCTGGCCGAAGAAATCTTCGATCTTGTCCTTCCAGCGCACGAAGCGGTTCTGGTCCAGGCGGTACTCACCACGGGTGAAGCTGGCGCTGTAGTCCCAGTCGCCGACCATGCCCTTGCCGCCCAGGGTGACCTGGTAGGCACGGCTTTCGTCGGAGTTCATGATGTTGTTGTAGTGGCCCGGGCCGATTTCTTCCGGCGCGAAGGCGCGCTGCAGGTTCACGACCTTGCCCAGGCCCTGGTCGTAGAAGCCGCCCATGACCGACTTGGTGCCCCACCACAGGGCGCTGGAGCCGGAGGTGAACTCGGTCTTTTCCTTGCTGTACAGCACATCGGCGAACAGCTGGAAGTTGTCGTTCACGTCGAAGGTCATCGACGAGTAGAACTGGCCGCTGTTCTTGCCGTTCTTCAGGGTCTTGTAGCCGGCGCTGTACACCGAACCGCAGGACTCGCCCGACGGGCGCTGGCCGACCACAGTGGTGCCGTCATACAGCCCAGCGACGTTCGCGCAACGGCTCGGGTCCATCATCAGCAGCTTGTTGTCAGCGTTGGTGATGACGGCGAAGTCGTTCGACGGAACCTGGGCGGTGTAGCCGACCGGGTTGTTCTGGCGGGTGATGTCGCGCTGGTAGCCCCAGATCGGGCTGCCGTTCTCGATCTGCACGTTGAACAGTGCATGGAAGCGGTCATCGAAGGCGTTGATGCCCTTGGCGGCGCTGAAGCGGATGTTGCTGCCACCGCCTTCGGTGTAGGTGCCGCCACGGAGGGTCATGGTGCCGCCGTCCATGCGCTCCTTCAGGATGATGTTGACCACACCGGCGATCGCGTCCGAGCCGTACAGCGAGGACTGGCCGCCCGGCAGCACTTCGATGCGCTCGACGATGTCGATCGGAATGCCGCTGATGTTGTTGAAGGTTTCGCTGCCGTTGTACAGCGCCGGATACGAGAGCATCGGGCGGCCGTTGATCAGGTACTTGGTGTAGCCCGGGTTCAGGCCGAACATGCCGGCAGCTTCGGCGCCCTGGGTGAACGAACCCGAGGTCTGGCCACCCTGCAGGCCGCCGGTGGTCAGCGACGACTGCTGCAGCACTTCAGCAACACTGCTGAAGCCGCGGGTCTGGATGTCTTGGGCGGTGATGGACATCACCGGGGTCTGGGTTTCAACCTGGGTCTGCGGGATCAGCGAACCGGTGACGGTGATCTTGTCCAGGTTGGTCGCCTTGTCCTGGGCCATTGCCGGGGCGGCGGCCATCAGAGCGGAAATCAGGGCGACGGCGAGCGTGTTGCGACGTGCGGTGTTGCTTACGTAGTTCATGTAGTTCCATTGGAGAGCAAAAACAAAAACGGCACTGCGCATGCGCCATCGCGCGGGCTGGCGCATGCCAGCTCCGCAGCCCAAAACAGTGCGGGTCGAACGTAACATGAACTTAACAATCTGTGCACGAATCTGTAGCAATCCTGAATTTCAGTCAGGTTACGTCCAGCTTGTATGATGCTCGGTTATTCCCCCTGACCCCGCTGGTGCTCGTTGTGAACAGTTCTCCCCGCCGTCCCCATGCAAGCCAGGTCCAGAAGGGACTTACGCCGCATGCCCGCATCCGCAACGTGATCGCGGTTGGTTCGGGCAAGGGCGGCGTCGGCAAGTCGACCACTGCGGTCAATCTGGCCGTGGCCCTGCAGCAGCTCGGCGCACGCGTGGGCGTGCTTGATGCGGACATCTACGGGCCGAGCGTGCCGGCCATGCTGGGCCTGTCCGGTCGCCCGGAAAGCCCCGACAACAAGAGCATCGAGCCGCTGCGTGCGTTCGGCGTGGACACCATGTCGATCGGCTACCTGATCGAAGAAGACACGCCGATGATCTGGCGTGGACCGATGGCCACCTCGGCGATGACCCAGCTGTTCAATGACACCCTGTGGGATGACCTGGACTACCTGCTGATCGACCTGCCACCGGGCACCGGTGACATCCAGCTGACCCTGACCCAGAAGATCCCGCTGGCCGGCGCGGTGATCGTCACCACCCCGCAGGACATCGCCACGCTGGATGCGAAGAAGGCGCTGAAGATGTTCGAGAAGGTCGAGGTACCGGTGCTCGGCATCGTCGAGAACATGGCGGTGCATACCTGCAGCAGCTGCGGGCATGTCGAGCACCTGTTCGGCGAGGGCGGCGGCGAGCGCATGGCCGCGCAGTACGGCGTGCCGTTGCTGGGTTCGTTGCCGCTGCAGATCGGCATCCGCGAGCAGGGCGATTCCGGTACCCCGATCACCGTGGCCCAGCCGGATTCGGTCCCGGCCCAGGCCTACCGCCATGCCGCCCAGCGCCTGATCGAGGAGGTTGGCAAGCGTCCGCGTGCCTCGATCCCGATCCTGTCGTCGCTGCTGTAAGTGCCAGGGCAGGGGCCGCCGGCAACGCCCGGCCCCCTGCTAGAATCCTCGCGCCCCCTCGTACCCCAGGACAAAGCATGAGCATCAAGAGTGACCGTTGGATCCGCCGCATGTCCGAGCAGCACGGCATGATCGAGCCGTTCGAGGCCGGGCAGGTCAAGCAGGCCAACGGCGAGCGCATCGTCAGCTATGGCACCTCCAGCTACGGCTACGACGTGCGCTGCTCGCGCGAGTTCAAGGTGTTCACCAACATCAACTCGACCATCGTCGATCCCAAGCACTTCGATCCGGGCAGCTTCGTGGATATCGTCGGCGATGAATGCATCATCCCGCCCAACAGCTTCGCGTTGGCGCGCACCGTGGAGTACTTCCGCATCCCGCGCGACACCCTGGTGGTGTGCCTGGGCAAGAGCACCTACGCGCGCTGCGGCATCATCGTCAACGTGACCCCGCTGGAGCCGGAGTGGGAAGGCCACGTCACCCTGGAATTCAGCAACACCACGCCGCTGCCGGCACGCATCTACGCCAATGAAGGCGTGGCGCAGATGCTGTTCTTCCAGGCGGCCGCCGATGACATCTGCGAGACGTCGTACCGCGATCGTGGTGGCAAGTACCAGGGCCAGACCGGCGTGACCCTGCCGCGGACCTGAGCGGCGCGCCATCGCATGACGAAAACGCCGGGCATGCCCGGCGTTTTCATGGGTGCGGCCACACGCTGCGCTCGCCGGGCATGGCCCGGCGCCAGCTTATTTCCCGCGACCGAACAGCATCGCGATGCCCACGCCCACCAGTGCCACCGGCCACCAGGTCAACAGCAGCTTGGACAGGTTCAGGTGCGTCCAGCCGAGGTTGCTGGCGAGCATGAACAGGCCGATCAGGATCAGCAGGACGGCGGCAACGAGGTTGAATCGCATCGGGTCGGCAAACGCTCAGGACTGGGCTGGATATCCTAGCCGTTCCTTCCAGTAGGCGACATGCTGGTCCAGCGCACCCGGCTCGTAGCGGTGCGCGGGGCCGCTGCCCCAGACCGGGCCCGGCCACGCGGGGTCGCCGTCATGGCGGCCGATCACATGGAAGTGCAGCTGGCGCACGATGTTGCCCAGCGCACCGATATTGATCTTCTCCACCCCGTCGGCGCCCTTCAGGGCCTTGCAGGCGCGGTTGAGCTCGGTGCGCAGCTTGTCCTGCTGCTCGCCGTCCAGCTCGATCCACTCGGTCACCCCGGCCAGGCGCGGTACCAGCACCAGCCAGGGGAATCGTTCGTCGTTCATCAGCCGCACTTGCGACAACGGTCCTTCCGCCACCAGCACGCTATCGGTGGCCAGGCGTGAATCGAGTTCGAAATCGCTCATCCAAGATGCTCCGAGAAGAAGTCCAGGGTGCGTTGCAGCGCCAGGGTGGCGCTGTCTGGATCATACGCATGTCCGACCTCCCGGTTGAAGGCGTGGTCGGCCGGATAGACGAAGGTGGCCATCTGCGGCAGCTTCTCGCGATGGGCCTGCACGGCCTCCGGCGGAATGCTCTTGTCCTGGGCACCGAAGTGGAAGATCACCGGGGCCTTGGGTGTCTCATCCAGGAACTGGACGTTGCGCGCACCGTAGTAGCTGACCGAGGGCAGGCCCAGACGCAGGGCCGACAGCATCGCCACCGTGCCGCCCCAGCAGTAGCCCACCGTGCCGACCTTGCCGTAGGGGGCCAACCGGGTCGCTGCGGCACGGACCACCTCCAGCGCCTTCTCCATGCCCAGTGCGGTCACCCGTTCCAGGCCCTGCTTCACGCCGTCGGCGTCATAGGGCAGGGCGTCCGGATCGGCTTCTGTGCCGTCAATCAGGTCGAAAAAGGACGGCGCCAGCACCGCATAGCCTTCGGCCGCGAAGCGCTCGGCCACGCCGCGGATGTGCGGGTTGGCGCCGAAGATTTCCTGCACCACCACCAGCCCGCCACGCGGGGTGCCCTCCGGCAGGGCGTGCCAGGCCCGTACCGGGCCGTGATGCGTATCCAGGGTGATCCACTCGGCCATCGTTTCCATCTCGTTGCGGGGAACAGAACGGCATTGTCGGCGCTGCGTGGGTTAGCGCGGTGTCAGCGGCTGTGCGTGATCGGGCGGCTGGCCATTCAGAGCGCGGCCGCCAACCCCGGTATACTGGCGCCCTTTCAGGCCCCGGCCCCCAGGAACCCCTGCCACGACGGCAGGGGCCCAGGCCCCCAGAGTCCCGCGATTCCATGTCCCAGCTGAACCCCAAAGTCGGCTTCGTCAGCCTTGGCTGCCCGAAGGCCCTTGTCGATTCCGAACGCATCCTTACCCAGCTCCGCTCGGAAGGCTACGACATCGTGCCGTCCTACGATTCGGCCGACGTGGTGGTGGTCAATACCTGCGGCTTCATCGATTCGGCGGTGACCGAGTCGCTGGACGCGATCGGCGAGGCGATGAACCAGAACGGCAAGGTCATCGTCACCGGCTGCCTGGGCAAGCGCCCGGAGCAGATCCGCGAGGCGTACCCCAACGTGCTGGCGGTGTCCGGCCCGCAGGACTACCAGAGCGTGATGGAAGCGGTGCACGAAGCGCTGCCGCCCAAGCACGATCCGTTCGTGGACCTGGTGCCCGACTACGGCATCAAGCTGACCCCGCGTCACTATGCCTACCTGAAGATTTCCGAGGGCTGCAACCACAAGTGCAGCTTCTGCATCATTCCGTCGATGCGCGGCAAGCTGGTCTCGCGCCCGGTGGATGAAGTGCTGCGTGAAGCCGAGCGCCTGGTGCGTGGTGGCGTGCGCGAGCTGCTGGTGGTTTCGCAGGACACCTCGGCCTATGGCGTGGACGTGAAGTACGCCGAGAAGATGTGGCGTGACAAGGCCTACCAGACCCGCCTGAAGGCGCTGTGCGAAGGCCTGTCCGAGCTGGATGCGTGGGTGCGCATGCACTACGTCTACCCGTACCCGCACGTGGACGAGGTGGTGCCGCTGATGGCCGAAAACCGCATCCTGCCGTACCTGGACATCCCGTTCCAGCACGCCAGCCCACGCATCCTGCGCCTGATGAAGCGCCCCGGCGCGGTCGAGAAGACCCTGGAGCGCGTGCAGAACTGGCGCCGTATCGCGCCGGACATCACCGTGCGTTCCACCTTCATCGTCGGCTTCCCTGGCGAGACCGAGGCCGAGTTCGAAGAGCTGCTGTCGTTCCTCGACGAAGCGCAGCTGGACCGCGTCGGCGCGTTCGCCTATTCGCCGGTCGAGGGTGCCACCGCCAACGACCTGCCGGATGCGGTTCCGGAGGAAGTGAAGCAGGAGCGCCTGGCCCGTTTCATGGAAAAGCAGGCGCAGATTTCCGCTGCGCGTCTGGAGGCCAAGATCGGCACCGTGCAGCAGTGCCTGGTCGACGCCATCGAAGGCGATATCGCGGTGGCCCGTTCCAAGGCCGATGCCCCGGAGATCGATGGCCTGGTGCACATCCAGAATGCCGACCAGGTGCCGTTGCGCGTGGGTGAGTTCGTCGACGTGGACATCACCGAGAGCGACGAGCACGACCTGTACGGTGACGCGCTGCCGGCCGCCACCCGCCCGGCATTCGATCTCAAGATGCTGTGACCGCGGCGACGACCGCCGCCGGTGACGGGGGCGGCGTCCGCCGTTTCGTGCCGCCGCCGCGTGCGGCGGTCGATCCACAGGTGTTCGGGCACCCGGTGTTTGCCGGATTGCGCGACGTTCGTGATCTGTTGGAAGGCCCGGAGTGGCCGTCCATTGCAGCGCTCGAGGCACGCCTCGCGCTACCGGGCAAGCAGCTGGTCGAGCAGGATGCCAGGCTGCTGGCCGACGGCCTGCACTACGAAGCCCGCATCGCACAGGGCCGCATCGCCACCCGCGCCGACAACTGGCATGACCTGTTCAACGCACTGGTGTGGGCCCACTACCCGCAGCTCAAGCAGGCGCTCAATGCGCAGCAGTGCCGGCATATCGAGGCGATGCCGCCGGGTCAGCGCAACCGCGCGCAGGCGGCACAGACCCAGTTCGACGAAACCGGCGTGATCGTGCGTGTGCGCGATCACACGCTGCTGGCTGCCTGGGATGTGCACGACTGGTGTGCGCTGTTCGAATCGAGACACTGGCTGAGCGGCGACATCGCCATCGCTGCGGTATTCGGGCACGCGCTGATGGAGCAGGCGCTGCTGCCGGGCCGCCGGCTGGTGGGCAAGTGCGTGGTGGTGCACGGCAAAGCCGATGACACCTGCGTTGACGCAGTGACCGCGGCCATTGCCGAAGGCAGGGCAGTGACCGATCCCCTGCAGTTGCGTCCGCTGCCGTTGGCTGGAGTTCCGGGCTGGCACGAGAGACAGGACGCCGACTTCTATGCAGATGCCGAGTACTTCCGCCCGTTGCGTGCCGGACGCCAGTATCCGCCGCCGTTGCACGGGGCTATGTAGAGTCGACTGTCAGTCGACTGCTCTTCGTTCCGAGGCCGTGAACGCCTGACAGATGGCTTCGGCGAGTCATCAACCGCGATTGAGGATCGCGGTGCGTTTGCCGTCCGGCTGCGGAGGTTTGTGCCGCGCTTCGCGCGGTAGTCGCCTGACAGTCGACTCTACAACGGCTCGTATTCCACCCCGATTACCGCAAAGGTGAACTGGCCGCCGGGCAGCTCCACCGAGAATTCATCATCCAGCCGCTTCTTCAGCAGTGCACGTGCCAGCGGCGAATCGATGCTGATCCAACCCAGGCCTGCGTCGGTCTCATCCGGGCCGACAATGCGATAGCGGCTGGTGTCGCCACTGTCCACGTTCTCCAGTTCCACCCACGCACCAAAGAACACCGCCTGCGGATCGGTCGGCGTGGTGTCGACCACGCGCAGCGATTCCAGCCGCTTGGTCAGGTAGCGCACGCGGCGGTCGATTTCACCCAGCTGCTTCTTGCGGTAGGTGTACTCGGCGTTCTCGGAGCGGTCGCCTTCCGCGGCAGCGGCGGCCAGCGCCTTCACCACCTCCGGGCGGCGCACACGCCACAGCTCATCCAGTTCGGCCTTCAACCGGGCGTGGCCGGAGGCGGTGATCAGGGCGGTACTCTTTTCTGCAGGGGGGCGCCAACGCGACATGTGGTGCAACTTCTTTTCAGGGGAACGATGGGGCCGGGTCCTTTCCACAGGAAAGGCCTCCGACCCCGGGAGGGCAGGTCAGCGCTTGCCGCCGAAGATGCCGCCCAGCAGGCCGCGCACGATCTGGTTGCCCAGCTTGGTGCCGACGGTGCGCGTGGTCTGCTTGGCCATGGTTTCGATCATGCCCTGGCGTCGTTTGGTGCCGAAGATCGCATCCTTGATCGCCTGGCCGAAACCGCCTTCCTGCGCCTCGTCCTGCTCGCGGCTGCGGGCCGCCGGCGCCTGCGCCTGCTCGACTGTTTTCTGCGCACGCTGGGCCAGCAGCTCGGCGGCCGATTCGCGGTTGATCGCGGTGTCGTAGCGGCTGCCGACCGGGCTGCCGGCACGCACCTGGGCGCGCTCGGCCTCGGTGATCGGCCCCATCCGGCAGCGCGGCGGTGCGATCATCGTCTGCTGCACCGGCATCGGCACGCCCTTGTCCTGCAGCGTGGAGACCAGTGCTTCGCCGGTACCGAGCTGACTGAGCACCTTGGCCACGTCCAGCTTCGGATTCGGCACGAAGGTCTCGGCAGCGGTCTTCACCGCCTTCTGGTCGCGCGGGGTGAACGCACGCAGTGCGTGCTGCACGCGGTTGCCGAGCTGGCCGAGGATGTTGCCCGGTACGTCGTCGGGGAACTGCGAGCAGAAATACACGCCCACGCCCTTGGAGCGGATCAGGCGCACCACCTGCTCGATGCGCTGCACCAGCGAGGCCGGTGCGTCGTCGAACAGCAGGTGGGCCTCGTCGAAGATGAAGACCAGCTTCGGCTTGTCCAGGTCGCCCACCTCCGGCAGCTGCTCGAACAGCTCCGACAGCAGCCACAGCAGGAAGGTGGAATACAACTTGGGCTTGAGCACCAGCTGGTCGGCGGCGAGGATGCCGATCACGCCGCGGCCGTCGTGATTGACCCGCATGATGTCGGCCAGTTCCAAGGCCGGTTCGCCGAAGAAGTTCTCGCCGCCATCCTGTGCCAGGCGCAACACCGAGCGCTGGATCGCAGCGATCGACTGCGCGCTGACCAGACCGTACTCGGTGGAGATGTCCTTGCGTTCCTCGGCAACCAGGCCGAGCAGGGCGCGCAGGTCGTCCATGTCCAGCAGCAGCAGGCCGCGATCGTCGGCCAGCTTGAATACGATATCGAGCACCCCGGCCTGGGTGTCGTTCAACTCGAGGATGCGTGCCAGCAGGGTCGGGCCCATTTCGCTGACCGTAGTGCGCACCGGGTGCCCGAGCTTGCCGTACAGGTCCCAGAAAATGGTCGGGCTGGCGGCCGGCGCGTAGTCGGCCACGCCGATCTCGGCGGCGCGCTTGAGCAGGTTCTCGGCACCGGTGCCGGGCACGGCCAGGCCGGACACATCGCCCTTCACATCGGCCAGGAACACCGGCACGCCCAGCCGCGAGAAGCCCTCGGCCAGGGTCATCAAGGTCACGGTCTTGCCGGTACCGGTGGCGCCGGCCACCAGGCCGTGGCGGTTGCCGAGTTTCGGCAGCAGGGTGACGGCAATATCGTCGGTGATGCCTTTACCGAGCAGAATCGGATCCATGGTCCAGCCCTTGTGGTGAATAGCCCAATGTTAACCGCCGGCGGTGACGGGCCGAAGGTCGGCTTGCCCGGACCTTGGCGGCGCCGCTACTCTGCCTGCCTGTTTCGCACACAGTGCCATCAATGCCCGTTCCTGTCCTGATTTCCCGCGGTTGGCCGCTGCTGGCCCTGGCCGGCCTGGTTTCCCTGGCGCCCGACGCCCATGCGCAGCGGGTTTCGGCCCGGGACAAGGTGAAGGTGGATGCGCTGCAGCAGCGCATGACCGCCGCCGAGAAGCGCTACAGCGATGCGCTGCTGCTGGTCGCCAATGCCGACCCCAAGGGCAGCAACGAGGCGGACGCCGCGCTGGAGGACATGGAAGATGTCCTCAACGACTGCGTGAAGCAGAAGGGCTGCCAGATGGGCACCCTGCTGGCCAGCTACAAGCGCCTGCTCAAGCATGATGCTGATGCCGCTGCCAGCGATGACGTGGCCGATGAGGGTGGTGACCGCCTGGAAGCCGACCCCGACCATATCGGCCCGCTTACCGCCGATGTGCCGGAGGCCGCGCGCGCTGCAGCGCTGCTCAACGACAAGCGACATGCCTTCGACACCATGGTCGAGTACAACCCCGCCGTGCAGGCCGGCATCCGCCGCTGGTTGACCGACATGCGCCCGGCGCTGCTGACCAGCTACGAGAACTACCAGAACCTGCGCGCGGTGATGTGGCCGGAGTGGGAAAAGCGTGGTCTGCCGGAGGCGCTGCTGTTCGGCATCATGGCCAAGGAGTCCAACGGCCGTGTGCATGCCTCCTCGCGTGCCGGCGCCGCCGGGCTGATGCAGTTCATGCCGGCCACCGGCCGCCGCTTCGGCCTGGGCCCGGACGGCACCGGCTTCGACACGCGCTTTGACGCACGCAGTGCCGCCGAGGCCAGCGCCAGTTATCTCAACGAGCGCCTGCGCGAACTGAACAACAACGTGGAAATGTCGGTGGCCGCCTACAACGGTGGCGAAGGCCGCGCCGCGCGCGTGTTCAAGCAGAGCGGTGGCCAGAGTTTCTGGACCGACAGCGTCTACAACCAGTTCCCCGGTGAAACCAAGGACTACGTGCCGATGGTGATCGCCGCGGCCTGGATCTTCCTGCACCCGCAGCAGTACGGTGTGGAGCTGCCGAAGATCAGTGCGCAGCCGGCCACGCTGCGCCTGGCCAAGTCCACCACCATCTACGAACTGACCATCTGCCTGGGCAGCCACGGCACCCGTGATGGCTACATGCGCGCGCTGCGCAATCTCAATCCGCGCTATGAGGCCGATGGCTGGATTCCGGCCGGCACGCTGATCAACGCCACCACCCGCATTGCCGGCCTGTACCAGCGCAACTGCGTCAGTGGCCCGCGTGCCGACCTGGCCCGCACCCTGATCACCGCCGATCTGAACGCGGCGATCAAGCGCCCGACCGCGGCCAGCTACACCGGCAGCGTGGCCGTGGGCGGCGTGGTGCCGGTGGCCGACGCCGCGGCCTCCACCAGCGTGCCGACCACACCGGTCGCTCCGGTAGCCACGCCGCGCCCGGCGGCACGGCCGAAGCCGGTGCGCAGCCACAAGGTGGGCCGGGGTGAGACCCTGGGCGCCATTGCCGCGAAGTTCCAGTGCGACGTGCCGACCCTGGCCCGCGCCAACGGCCTGAAGGCCCCGGCCTACAGCCTGCGCCACGGCCAGACGCTGAAGCTGCAGGGCTGCGACAAGTAATCCCCCACGACCTCTGGAACCCACATGGATCTCGAAGACACCCGCAACCTGTTCGCCAACCTCCGCGAAAACACCGACTGGGACATCAACGGCCCGTTGCTGTGGGGGTACTTCTTCGTGCACTCCACTGCTGAGCCGTTGCAGGCACTGGCAGAGCACCTGCAGGCGCAGGGCTATACCTTCGTGGAACTGTTCGAGCAGGAGCCGGAAGAGGGCGACGCGCCGTTCCACGTGCTGCACGTGGAGCGTGTGGAGATCCATGACGAAGCCTCGCTGGACCGCCGCAACCAGGAATTCGCTGCCCTGGCCGCGGAAAAGGGCGTGGAAGACTACGACGGCATGGACGTCGGCCCGGCCCCAGCCCTGCAGTAACGCGCGTACCGGCAGTGCCGGCCGCTGGCCGGCATTCCGTTGTGGAAAAAGGGGACGGAGGGGATTAAGTCGTTTATGCATAAACGACTTAATCCCCTCCGTCCCCTTTTTGTCAGCGCAGCTTCGCCAGCGCCTGGCCCAGCTGCACCGGGCTTTCGGCGCCCAGCTGCGGGGCGAACTCGGCCACGCCCGGCGGCAGCAGCACGATCACGGTCGAGCCGTAGTTGAAGCGCGCCATCTCGGCGAAGCGCTCCAGCTGGATGCCCTGGCCGCGGTAGTCCTTGCGGGTGATGCGGTCACCGTAGGCCGGAATTTCTTCGCCGCTCCACACGGTTTCCACACCGGACACCAGCAGCGCACCGACCATCACGCTGACCATCGGGCCGAAGCTGGTGTCGAAATGGCAGACCAGGCGCTCGTTGCGCGCGAACAGGCGCGGCACGCCGTTGACGGCGGCCGGGCCGACGCTGAACAGGCGGCCGGGCACGTGCACGGTTTCGCGCAGGGTGCCGGTCCACGGCATGTGCACGCGGTGGTAGTCGCGCGGCGACAGGTACACGGTGGCGTACAGGCCTTCGTTGTACGGCTTGGCGTCCTCGTCACTGCCCAGCAGTTCGGCGGCGGTGAACGACTGGCCCTTGGCCTGGAAGATGCGGCCGGCCTCGATCCTGCCGAGCTGGCTGATGCGGCCGTCGGCCGGCATCACCAGGCTGCGCGGATCGGCATCGGCCACGCGCGCGCCCGGCTTCAGCGCACGGGTGAAGAACTGGTTGAAGGTGGCATAGCTGCGCGGGTCCGGGTTGGCCGCTTCGTCCAGATTGACGTTGAACTTGCGGGTGACCGTGTCGATCAGCCAGCGCGACACGCGCGGATCGTCCGAGTACGCCAGCGAACGCGCCATCGAGGACAGCAGGCGGTGGGGCAGGGCGTACGTCAGGGCGGTGGTGAGGCTCATGGGGCGGTTTTCTCGGTCAGCTTCTGCAGGTCGCGGGCAATGGCCGGCGCGTTGAACGGGGGGCGCACCAGGCCGGCAAGGCGGCCCTGCGGGTCGAGCACGGCCAGGCTGGCCGAATGCTCGACGGTGTAATCCTCGGGGTTCTCGTCGAAGTGCTTGCCTGGCACCTTCTGGAACACGAAGCCCAGCGAGGTGGCGAAGCGCTCCAGCGAGGGAACGTCGGCGGTGGCGGCCAGGGTGTCCTTGTGGAAGCCGTGCACGTACTCGCCCAGGCGGGTGGCGCTGTCACGGTCCGGGTCGACCGAGATGAACAGCACGCGCGGGCGCAGGCTGTCGGGCAGGGCCTCCCACTGGTTCTGCGCGCCGGCCAGCTCGGCCAGGGTGGTCGGGCAGACGTCCGGGCAGAAGGTGAAGCCCAGGAACACCAGGGTCCAGTGGCCCTTCAGCTCGCCCGGGATCAGCCGGGTGCCGTCGGACTGGGCCAGGTTGAAGTCGGGCAGTTCACGCGGTTGCGGGTACAGCGTGATCGCTTCGGTGGCCGGGGCATTGGCCGGCGGCTTCGGCGCGAACACCTGCTGGGCGGCCAGCAGGCCGAGACCTGCCGCCAGGGCGATCAGCAGGATGATGCCGGCGTTGCGATTGAACATGGGAGCCCCCGCGCGAAGTGGGCTCCATCATACCGGCTGCGGCCCGATCGTTTCTGCCGCAACGGATGCCGCCGCGGGCGTCAGCCCCTATAATCGGGGGCCACTTTGCCCGCAGTACCGCCATGACCGCTGAAACGGCCGCCGAACTCCACACGATCATCGATCTGATCCGCTACGGCACCAGCCGTTTCAACGAAGCCGGGCTGACCTTCGGTCACAGCTACGACAATGCGCTGGACGAGGCCACCCAGCTGGTGCTGCACAGCCTGCACCTGCCGCACGACCTCGGCCCGGCGTACGGCCAGGCGCGTCTGCTGCAGGAAGAGAAGGTGCGTGTGCTGGAACTGTTCCAGCGCCGCATCGACGAACGCATCCCGGCCGCCTACCTGACCGGTGAGGCCTGGTTCGCCGGTCTGAGCTTCAAGAGCGACAAGCGCGCCCTGGTGCCGCGCTCGCCGATCGCTGAACTGATCGAGTGCGGCTTCGAACCGTGGTTGGCCGGCCGCGATGTCAGCCGTGCGCTGGACCTGTGCACCGGTTCGGGCTGCATCGCCATCGCCATGGGCCACTATTACCCGAACTGGGAAGTGGACGGTGTCGACCTGAGCGACGACGCGCTGTCGCTGGCCGAGGAAAACAAGGAACGCCTGCAGGCGCACAACGTGACCCTGCTCAAGTCGGACCTGTTCAACGGCCTGACCGGTCGCCACTACGACCTGATCGTCACCAACCCCCCGTACGTCACCAACGACGAGACCGATGCCCTGCCGCAGGAATACTCCTACGAGCCGGAGATGGGTCTGCGTGCCGGCGACGACGGCCTGGACCTGGTGCTGAAGATCCTGCGCGATGCGCCGCTGCACCTGAGCGAAGACGGTCTGCTGATCTGTGAAGTGGGCGAGTCCGAGCAGCACCTGATCAAGCTGCTGCCGGAAGTCGACTTCGCCTGGATCGAATTCAAGGTCGGCCAGATGGGCATCTTCGCGGTCGAATGCCGCGAGCTGATCGCCCACAGCGCGCGCATCACCGAGCTGGCGGCGCAGCGCCCGTGAGCTCCAATTCGTTCGGCAAGCTGTTCACCGTCACCACGTTCGGCGAGTCGCACGGGCCGGCCATCGGCTGCGTGATCGATGGCTGCCCTCCGGGGCTGGCGCTGGACGCGGCCGAATTCGCTCACGACCTGCAGCGTCGCGCTACCGGCAAGAGCCGCCACACCTCGGCGCGCCGCGAGGCGGACGAGGTCGAGATCCTGTCCGGCGTGTACGAGGGCCTGACCACCGGCACGCCGATCGCCCTGCTGATCCGCAACACCGACCAGCGCAGCAAGGACTACGCCAACATCGGCCAGCAGTTCCGGCCGGGCCATGCCGACTACAGCTACTGGCACAAGTACGGCATCCGCGACCCGCGCGGTGGCGGCCGTTCTTCCGCGCGCGAGACCACCATGCGCGTGGCCGCCGGCGTAGTCGCCAAGAAATGGCTGGCCGAGCGCTTCGGCGTGACCGTGCGCGGCTACCTGTCGCAGCTGGGCGAGATCACCCCGGCCGGTTTCGACTGGTCGGCGGTGGAAGACAATCCCTTCTTCTGGCCGCACGCCGCACAGGTGCCGGAACTGGAGGCGTACATGGATGCGCTGCGCAAGTCCGGTGATTCGGTCGGTGCGCGCGTGGACGTGGTGGCCGACAACGTGCCGCCAGGCTGGGGCGAGCCGATCTACGGCAAGCTCGATGGCGAACTGGCTGCCGCACTGATGAGCATCAACGCGGTGAAGGGCGTTGAGATCGGCGACGGTTTCGCCAGCGCCGCACAGAAGGGCACCGGACACCGCGACCTGCTGACCCCGCAGGGCTTCGCCAGCAACCATGCCGGCGGCATCCTCGGTGGCATTTCCACCGGCCAACCGGTGGTCGCGTCGATCGTGTTGAAGCCGACCTCCAGCCTGCGCCTGCCGGGCCCGTCGCTGGACACGGCCGGCAACGTGGTCGAGGTGGTCACGACCGGTCGCCACGATCCCTGCGTCGGCATCCGCGCCACTCCGATCGCCGAGGCGATGGTGGCGATGGTGCTGATGGACCAGGCGCTGCGTCATCGCGCGCAGTGCGGCGATGTCGGCACGATCACCCCGCGCATTCCCGGGCAGATCGATGGCTGACACGCGGCCGACCGTGTGGGTGAGCCAGCCGCTGATCGACGCGGCCATCGCGCCGCTGCGCGATCGCGTGCAGCTGCGCAGCACCGACACCGTCACCGCGTGGTCGCCCGACCAGATCGCCGATCAGCTGGCCAGCGCCGACGGCGCCATCATCACCCTCAACGAGCGCATCGGTGCGGCCCAGGTGGCCGGCGCCGCGCAGCTGCAGGTGATCGCCAATGTCGGGGTGGGCTACAACAACCTGGACGTCGACGCGCTCAGCGCGGCCGGCATCCTCGCCAGCAATACCCCGGACGTCCTGACTGAAACCACCGCCGATCTCGGTTTCGCTCTGTTGATGGCCACCGCGCGCCGCATCACTGAATCCGAGCGCTGGCTGCGCGAAGGCCAGTGGCAGCAGTGGTCGTTCCAGGCCATGCTCGGTGCCGACATCCACGGCAGCACGCTGGGTATCCTCGGCATGGGCCGCATCGGCCAGGGTATCGCCCGCCGCGGCGCGCATGGTTTCGGCATGAAGGTGCTGTACCACAACCGTTCGCAGCTTCCGGCCGCGATCGAAGCGGAGGTGGGGGCCCGTTATGTGGACCTGGACACGCTGCTGGCGCAGGCCGATCACCTGCTGCTGGTGCTGCCGTATACCCCGGCCTCGCATCACCTGATCGATGCCGCCGCACTGGCGAAGATGAAGCCGTCGGCGACGCTGGTGAACATCGCCCGCGGCGGCCTGGTCGATGAGATCGCGCTGGCCGATGCGCTGGCCAACGGCCGCCTTGCTGCAGCGGGTCTGGATGTGTACGAAGGCGAGCCAAAGGTACGCCCCGAACTGCTGGCGCTGCGCAACGTCGTGCTCACTCCGCACATCGGCAGCGCCTCGCTGGCCACGCGCACGGCGATGGTACAGCTGGCCGTGGATAATCTGGTTGCCGGGCTCGGCCTGGACGGCGGCCCGTCGCGCATGCCGAGCGCGATCAACGCTGACGCGGCGATGGCCGCGCGCGTGACTCTGGGCAAAAAAACCGGGAAACGATAGGGAACCTCCGCGCGCCCCGCTTGAGGAGGTTCCCCGAACCCAGCTGTCGTGCGTGTTTTTTCCCCATCCCCGTTTTCGTGAGAGTTTCCCCCATGAGCAATGCACAGCGCAGTTTCCACGTCGCCGTCGTCGGTGCCACCGGTGCGGTCGGCGAGACCATGTTGTCGATCCTGGCCGAGCGTGATTTCCCGGTCGGCACCCTGAGCGTTCTCGCTTCCGAGCGTTCGGCCGGCGGCGAGATCGAGTTCAACGGCCAGAAGGTCAAGGTCCAGGACCTGGCCACCTTCGATCCGAGCGGCGTCGAGATCGCCCTGTTCTCGGCCGGCGGCAGCGTGTCGAAGGAATACGCACCGAAGTTCGCCGCAGCGGGTGCAGTGGTGATCGACAACTCCTCGGCCTTCCGCTACGACGATGACGTGCCACTGGTGGTGTCCGAGGTCAACCCGGAGCAGGTCGCCAACCGTCCGCGCGGCATCATCGCCAACCCGAACTGCTCGACCATGCAGATGCTGGTGGCGTTGGCGCCGCTGCACCGCAAGTACGGCATCGAGCGTATCAACGTCTCCACCTACCAGTCGGTGTCCGGCGGTGGCCGTTCGGCAACCGAGGAGCTGGGCAAGCAGACCGGCCAGCTGCTGAGTTTCCAGGAAATCGATCCGCAGCGCTTCCCGGTGCAGATCGCCTTCAACCTGATCCCGCACATCGACGACTTCCAAGACAATGGCTTCACCAAGGAAGAGATGAAGCTGATCTGGGAGACCCGCAAGATCCTCGGTGACGACAGCATCCTGGTGAACCCGACTGCAGTGCGTGTGCCGGTGTTCTACGGCCACTCCGAGTCGGTCGCGATCGAGACCCGTGATAAGGTCACCGTGGCCGAAGCGCGCGCGCTGCTGGAGCAGTCGCCGGGCATCGAAGTGGTGGATCGCCACGAGGCTGGCGGCTATCCGACCCCGGTCACGCATGCGTCGGGCACCGACGCGGTGTACGTTGGCCGCATCCGTGAGGATCTGTCGCACCCGCGCGGCCTGAACCTGTGGATCGTGTCGGACAACGTGCGCAAGGGCGCGGCGTTGAATGCCGTGCAGCTGGCCGAGCTGGTCGCCGCCGAGCAGCGCTGATCACAGCGGTTGCCTCATCGGTAGTGCCGGCCGCTGGCCGGTATTGCCGTGATGGGGGCGTGCGTGTATGCCGGCCAGCGGCCGGCATTACCGAAGGTCTCCCATCGGTGGGTGCGGACCCCGGTCCGCACGCTTTATAGTGTCGCCCATGAATAAACGGGCCAAGGGCGCAAAGCGCCCGCTCACCTATCTGTCCGCCGCACTGCTCGCCCTGGCCAGCAGTTCGGCGCTTGCCCTGGGGTTGGGCGACATCCGGGTCCTGTCCAAGCCGGGCCAGCCCCTGCTGGCCGAAATCCCGGTGGTCTCGGCGGACCCGTCCGAACTGGAAAACCTGCGCGTGGCGCTGGCCTCACCGGTCACCTTCGAACGTGTCGGCCTGCAGCGGCCAACCGGACTGGTCAGTGAACTGCAGTTCGAACTGACCCGCGACACGCAGGGCAGGGCGGTGGTGCGCGTCACCTCGCAGGCGCCGGTGGAGACGCCGTCGCTCAGCTTCCTGATCGAAGCCGACTGGGGCCAGGGCCGCCTGGTGCGTGAGTACTCGGCACTGGTCGATGCGCCGCCCAGTGCGTTGGCCGTGGCCGAGCCGGAAATCGTCGCGCCGGCCGGTACGCTCTCCAATACCATCGTGCGCGAACCTGCACCGGCTTCGGTGCCAGCAGCAGAGACGCCCACGACGCCGCCACCAGCGGTGGCGCCAGCACCGGCACGCCCGCGTGCGGCCTCCGCGCCAGTTGCTGCACCGGCGGCCGATGGCAGCATCACCGTGCAGCGCGGGCAGACCCTGTCGCAGATCGCCAGTGCGGTGGCACGTGGCAACCAGGTCAGTCGCGACCGCGCGATGATTGCCCTGCTGCGTGCCAATCCCGAAGCCTTCATCCGCGGCAACGTCAATCTGCTCAAGCAGGGTGCGGTGCTGCGCATGCCCGGCAGTGATGCGCTTGCTGCGGTCGACGCTGCCGAAGCGGCGACGCTCGTGCGCGAGCATGCCGCGCAATGGCGGCAGGCGCGTACCGTGCCGCAACCGGTGGGCATGGCCGCACCGGTTGCCAAGGCGGCAGCCACGAACGCTTCTTCCCCGGCTGCGGCCAATGGGGCACGACTTGAGATCGCTCCGGCGCTGGCGTCCGACGCCGCGCACGCGGGCACAACCACCGGCACCGCTGCCGGCAGCGAGGGTGACATGCTGGGCAACGAACAACTGCGCCAGGCGCATGAGGACATCGCCACCCGCGATGCCGAGATCGGCGAACTGAAGCAGCGCGTGGCCGACCTGGAAAAGCTCAAGGAACAGCAGCAGTCGCTGATCGCGATGAAGGACAACGATCTGGCCGCCGCGCAGCAGCGCCTGGCGCAGGCACCGGATGCCCGCGATGCGGCAACGCCGTGGTACTGGCTGGGGCTGCCGGTGCTGCTGCTGGCGGCGGGCGCCGCCTGGCTGCTGCGTCGTCGCAAGCCGTCGCCGCTGCCGCCGCTGCGTGAGGAAGACGATGCCGCCGGCCTGGCCGCAGCGTTGCCGGCGGGTGCGGCGCTGGATACGCTGGCCGAGCAGTCCTCGTGGTCATCGGCTGTTGCCGGCAACGGCCGCCAGGAACCGGCGATGCCCGACTGGGCGACCGAAACCGAAGTGCACGACGTAGTGGTCGCCGAACCTGTCGTCGAGCACGCGGTACGGGCCGAAGGGCAGGCCGACACGCTGCGCGACGAGGACGCGGTGGCCTTGCCCGAAGCGGTGACCGATCTGCCGCGCTGGGACGATTCCGCAACCACCGCCGACGAGGCTGTCGTCGCCGCGCCGCTGCAGGACGAACGCGTTGTACCGCAGGCGCCGGCCGAAGTGGCGGTGCCGGACTACGCACTGCATGCCGAACAGCAGCCGCAGTTCCGCGGCGTGTTCGATCTGCCGGCCGACGCGCATGACAACGAGGCGCCGGCGGATGCCGCTCATCCCGAAGCCGTCGACGGCATCGACCATGGCAGCATCGAGGCCTCTCATTCCGACGACATCGCGTCGAGCGCGGCCGCGCCTGCCGGCGACGCCGGCTGGTCGCCACGTGCCGGCCAGGAGCGCGTGGAACTGGCCATTGCCTACCTCGATCTGGGCGACGCGCAGACGGCGCGCACCCTGTTGCTGGAAGTCGCCGAAGGCGGTGACCTGCACAGCCAGGCCCAGGCCCGCGAACTGCTGGCCCGCCTGCCGTGACCGAATCTGCCGACAAGGACCTTGCCATGAGCCGCGAACGCCGCATCGACTACGTTGAATTCGCGTCCAGCGACCCGGCTGCCAGCCGTGCCTTCTTCGAGAAGGTGTTCGGCTGGTCGTTCGTCGACTACGGCAGCGACTACACGGCGTTCGACGATGGCCGCCTGCAGGGCGGCTTCTTCCGTGGCCAGCCGCAGCGGGCCAGCGACAGCGGTGCACCGCTGCTGGTGCTGTATGCCGACGCACTGGCACCGGTCGAGGCCGCCGTGCGCGAAGCCGGCGGCGAGATCGTGCGCGCGGTGTTTTCTTTCCCCGGTGGCAGCCGCTTCCAGTTCGTCGAGCCCGGTGGCAACGAACTGGCGGTCTGGTCCGAACGCGATCCGGCCTGAGCGCCGCCCCATCCGCAACATCGAGGTAGCACATGCGTTATGCGCTTGGCGTCGAGTACGACGGCAGCGATTTCAGGGGCTGGCAGAACCTGGGCGAGGGTGGTCCCAGCGTGCAGGCCAGCCTCGAGCAGGCCCTGTCATCGGTGGCTGATGCGCCGCTGCAGGTGGTCTGCGCCGGCCGCACCGATGCCGGCGTGCATGGCCAGTGCCAGGTCGTGCATTTCGATACCGACGTGGTGCGCGATCCGCGTGCCTGGATGCTCGGCACCACCACCCGCCTGCCGCGCTCGATCGCAGTGCGCTGGTGCGTGCCGGTGGCCGATGATTTCCACGCCCGCTTCTCCGCGCGTGCGCGCCGCTATCGCTATCGGCTGCTCAACCGCGAGGTACGGCCGGCGCTGGACCGGCAGACCCTGAGCTGGGAGCGCCGTGCGCTGGACGAGACCCTGATGCATGCCGCCGGCCAGGCATTGCTTGGTGAGAATGACTTCAGCGCGTTCCGTTCGGTGCAGTGCCAGGCGCTGCATGCGCGGCGTGAACTGCAGTCGCTGCAGGTCAGCCGTCATGGCGAAGTGATCGAAGTCGCAGTACGTGGCAATGCATTTCTTCATCACATGGTCCGCAATATCGTCGGATCGTTGATCCTGGTGGGCAGCGGCGAAAAACCGGTGGAATGGATCGCCGAACTGCTGGCCGGGCGCGACCGCACCGTAGCTGGTCCCACCGCACCGCCGCAGGGCCTGGTGTTCCTTGGGCCCCTGTACCCCGACAACTGGCATCTGCCCGCCGAGGTCACGCTATGAGCCGTTCCTACTACCGTACGCGCATCAAGTTCTGTGGAATGACCCGTGCCGGCGACGTCCGCCTGGCCGGTGAGCTGGGCGTGGACGCAGTGGGTTTCATCTTTGCCCGCGAGAGCAGCCGCCGGGTTGCACCGGCCGAGGCCCGCGCGATGCGCCAGGCGATCGCGCCGATGGTCGACGTGGTGGCGCTGTTCCGCAACAACAGCAAGGAGGAAGTGCGCGAGGTGCTGCGTACGGTACGTCCGACCCTGCTGCAGTTCCATGGTGAGGAAGACGAAAGCTTCTGCCGCAGCTTCAACATGCCGTACCTGAAGGCGATCGCCATGGGCGGCCGTGAAGAGGTCAACGCCCGCACCCTGCAGCTGCGCTACCCCAGCGCTGCCGGCTTCCTGTTCGACAGCCACGCCCCGGGTGGCGGTGGCGGCACCGGCGTGGCGTTCGACTGGGGCCGCGTTCCGACCGGGTTGCACCGGCCGTTCCTGCTGGCCGGTGGCCTGAACCCTGAGAACGTCTACGATGCTGTGCTGGCGACGCTGCCGTGGGGCGTGGACGTGTCCAGCGGCATCGAGCTGGAGCCGGGCATTAAGGACGGCTACAAAATGCGCACCTTCGTCGAAGAAGTGCGTCGCGCGGATTGCACCGTTCTGGAGTGATCCGCGTCACCTGAGGGGTCACCCGGAATGTCATCGTCGACGGTGCATTCCGCCGTGCCGTGAAGGCGGGCGAATCCTGAATGCGATGAATATCACGCTTTCGGGTAATTCAGGTTCCAGCGCCAAAAAGTCGACACCCCCCGAACATCTGATCGGACACAATGCGCCCAGCCTGTCTTGGCTGGGTGCGATGCCGTGTGCGTGTCGCTGGCCGCACCCTTGATATACGCCCTACCTTTCGAACGAGGACGCAATGGATATGCCCCATCTCTCTTCCCGCCGTATCCGCCTGGCCCGCCTGACGCTCGTGCCCAGCCTGCTGCTTGCCTTGGGCGCGTGTGCGGCCGGTGACTCATCCGCCCCGACCGCATCGGCACCGGCCGCTGCCGCACCGGCAGATGCACCTGCCACAGCACCGGCCACGGTTCCGGCGGCAGCACCGGCAGCCGACGGCCTGGCTGCGCTGATCCAGGCCAGTGGCGTGAAATGCAGCAACGCCAGTACAGGCAGCGGCTGCACGGCGGGCGATGTGGACAGCGGTGATTTCTACGATGTCGAACTGTCGCCGGACTGTGGCGACCAGGGTTTCTTCGCGGGCGTAGCCGATGCCAAGGGCGTGGAGACGTTGAGTGCGGTGCCATCCACCGGCAGCACGGCCAGCGTGACCGCGAAGCTGTCGAAGGGGCAACTGGTCTGCGTGCAGGGCATCGGGCGCACCGGACAGAATCCGCTGTTCTATTACGTCGTTGCGGTTCCCGCTGCGACGGTCGGCAAGTGCAAGGGCAACACGTTGTGTGACACCTATGGCGACAGGCCGATCACTGGCCTGGCGACCACGGGGGGCGAGGCCTGCCATGCGGCGGCGCCGGGACGTTACGCCGGGAACTGCGCACAGGGCTGGGTCAGTGCGGACGTGCTCGACGTGTTTTCCAACGGAATGTAATCACCGCCAGGGGAGCGGTCCAATCAACCACTGGCAAAGGAACAGCTCATGTCGGATCCAAAAATCACCCGGCTGGTCAGCAGCGTAGGTACCACACGCACGCTGGAAATGGACGATGGCAGTGTCGTCGAACGATCAGGAGGCAGCGTCTCGTGGCGCAACAACAATCCTGGCAATCTCAAGTTTGAATTTGCCGGCAGCGCGGACAAGACGGTGACCAATCCGCGTACCCGCGAGCAGGCGCTGGAATCGGCGCAGGGGCGCTACAAGGGCGTGGTCGATCTCGACCAATGGGGCAACGCGGTTTTCGAAAGCTATGAAGCCGGCCGGGTAGCGAAGATCCAGCTGCTCGAACGCCGGTTCGGCGACAAGACCGTGGAGGAAATGCTGCCGAGCTACTCCACCAAGGATTACAGCGGCACCACCCACCACAAGGAGCAGGCGGCCACCATCTATGCCGAAGGCGATCGCCAGGGTGTCGACCTGCGCTCGAAGACCGTCGGCCAGATGAGCGTGCGAGAGCGTGAAGTGCTGGCCGACGGCATCCGCCGTTTCGAGGGCTGGCAGCCGGGTGAGGTTGCCACGCAGCAGCCTCCTACGCGCACACCGGCGGCTGCGCCCGTGCAGACCCAGACCCAACCGCAGGTACAGACGCCTTCGGCGGCGGCGCCCGCTGCGGGCCAGGCCGCGGCTGCAGTCGGCAGTGCCGCGCTCTACAACGAGGCCTATCAGCATTTCATGGCCTCAGGCCGCCAGTACGAATACGGGCGCCCGGACCATCCGCGCCCGGGTCGCGACAGCAGCCGGCTGGAGCGTGACCTCGATGGTGACGGACGCTTCGGCGTGGATTGCTCGGCGTTCGTATGGCGAGGCCTGAAGAACGCGGGTTACGACGTGCGTGGCGAGAACGCTGCGGGGTTCACTACGTCGACGCTGTTCAATGGTGCGAACACCACGGCTTACGCACGCGAGCATTTCGATGTGACCTCGGCTGCCGAAGCACGCAAACCGAACGGATCGCTGAAGCAGGGCGACATCCTGATGTTCTCCTCGTCGCAGGGCCAGCATGTCGGCATTTTCAAAGGCTACGACGCGCAGGGAAACATCCAGTTCATCGGCTCGCAGGGAAGCACCGGGCCGGCCGAAGTCACCATCCGGCCGGGCGGGTACTGGGATGGCGGAAGCACCCGCATCGTTGGTGCGCTGACACCGAAGCCGGAATTCCAGGTGCGCGCGCCGCTGCACGGCAATGGCGAACCTGCGCTGTCCCGGCCAACCGCCACCGTGCAGCCGGCTGCATCACACGCGGCCGCCAGCGAGGTGATGAAGCAGGGGCAGCGTGGCGCGGATGTGCAGGCGTTGCAGCAGACTCTCAACCAGCTCGGTGTGCGTGATGCGCAGGGCCATCGGTTGTCAGAGGATGGTCGTTTTGGTGATCACACCCGCGAAGCGGTGATCGCGCTGCAGAAACAGCAGGGGCTGGTGGCCGATGGAATTGTCGGTCGCCAGACCGCTGCCGCGCTGGCGGCGGGCCGTGCGCAGGGCCATGAACCTGCAGCGGCTGTACCGAAGGGGCCGTCGCTGAACGATGCATCGCATCCGGACCACGCACTGCACAACGCCGTCCGCAGCAAGCTTCCCAGCGTGTTTTCCGAAGAGGCTGCCGCCAATATCACCCTGCATGCAAAGCAGAACGGAATCGACGCGGCCGACAAGCTGCAGAGCATCACGGTGCAGGATGGCAAGGCGTTCGTGATGGGCACGACGCCGGGCTTCCGCACCGCGGTGGACCTGGCCCAGGCGCCGCCGTCGCTGGAGCAGACCAGTGCAAAGCTGCTGGCAGATCCTTCGCACCAGCAGCAGGTGCATGAGGAGCAGCAGCGGGTCGCGATGGGCGGTCGCTGAGGCCTGTGTTGCCGGCTCCGGGCGGTGAACGCCGCCCGGGGCCTCGTCTCATTGCAGCTGTGCTGCTGCCCAGTCGGCCAGGGCGTCCACCCGTGCATCGGCCGGGCCATCCGGCCGCGCCAGCACCCAGAAGCCGCCGGTGGCGGTAAACCCCCACGGTGCGACCAGCCTGCCTGCTGCCAGATCTTCGGCCACCAGTGGCTCCGGTGCGATCGCCGGGCCCAGCCCGGCCACGGCTGCTTCCAGCAGGTAGTACAGATGTTCGAAAGCGGTGCCCAGCTGCAGCTTCGCGGTGTCCAGATCGTGCGCCTGCGCCCACGCCGGCCACGCCTGCGGCCGTGAGCTGGTGTGCAGCAGCGTTTCCTGCAGCAGCGCCGAGGGCGGTACCTGCCGCAGGCGCTGCGCGGCCGGATGCGAGGGTGCCACCACCACGCCGACCCGTTCCGGCGCCAGCTCACGCACCTGCCAGCCCCGTGGCCACGGCCCCTGCGCCAGCAGTAGTACGGCATCCAGCGCCGCCTGTGCTTCGGTGAAACTGCCATCCAGCGCCGACCACTGCAGGCGCACGCCGGGCAGGGCGGCCTGCAGCACGGGCAGGCGCGGGATCATCCAGCGCGCCAGTACGCTGCCGCTGCAGCCCAGCACCAGTGCTGGGGCCGCCGTCGGCCGGCGCAGCTCGCGCACGCAGTCTTCGATGCCGCTGAACGCCTCGCTGCACGCGGCCTGCAGTCGCGTGCCCGCAGCGGTCAGGCGCAGCCCGCGGCCGGCACGCTGGAACAATGCCAGGCCGAGATGATCCTCCAGCAGCTTCAGTTGCCGGCTGACCGCGCCGTGGGTGACATGCAGGTCCTGCGCGGCGCGCCCAACCCCGCCCAGACGGGCGGTGGCCTCGAACGCACGCAGCGCATTGAGGGGAGGCAGCAGGGAACGACTCATGTGAGATTTCCTGACGATATGCGCCAGATAATATCCATTTTCCGGTCACGACCCGTGCGCTAGAGTATCCACCTGTCTCGAACCAGCGGTCGCTTCCATGTCTGCCTCCCCCATTGCCGACTACCACGCCTTCCCGGATGCCCAGGGCCACTTCGGCCGCTACGGCGGCAGCTTCGTTGCCGAAACCCTGGTCGGCCCGCTGCAGGAACTGGCCCAGGCCTATGACCAGGCCCGCCAGGACCCGGCATTCCAGGCCGCTTACGACCGCGACCTGGCCCATTACGTGGGCCGGCCGAGCCCGATCTATCACGCCCAGCGCCTGAGCGATCATGTCGGCGGTGCGCAGATCCTGCTCAAGCGCGAGGACCTGAACCACACCGGTGCGCACAAGATCAACAACACCATCGGCCAGGCGCTGCTGGCCGCGCGGATGGGCAAGAAGCGCATCATCGCCGAGACCGGTGCCGGCCAGCATGGCGTGGCCAGTGCCACGGTTGCCGCGCGCCTGGGCCTGGAATGCGTGGTGTACATGGGCGCCACCGACATCGAGCGGCAGAAGATCAACGTCTACCGCATGAAGCTGCTGGGCGCGACGGTGGTACCGGTCACTTCCGGCTCGGCCACCCTGAAGGACGCGCTCAACGAAGCGATGCGCGACTGGGTGACCAACGTGCAGGACACCTTCTACATCATCGGCACCGTGGCCGGCCCCGATCCGTACCCGCGCATGGTGCGTGACTTCAACGCCATTGTCGGCCGCGAAGCGCGTGAGCAGATGCTGGCCGAATACGGTCGCCTGCCCGATGCGATCACCGCCTGCGTGGGCGGCGGCAGCAATGCCATCGGCCTGTTCCATGCCTTCCTCAATGATCGCCAGGTCGAGATCGTCGGCGCCGAAGCTGCCGGTGATGGCATCAGCACCGGGCGCCACGCTGCATCGATCGCGGCGGGTCGGCCGGGCGTGCTGCACGGCAACCGCACCTATGTGCTGTGCGACGACGACGGCCAGATCATCGAGACCCACTCGGTGTCAGCCGGCCTGGACTACCCGGGTGTCGGGCCGGAGCACGCGTTCCTGGCCGATACCGGCCGCGCACGCTACCTCGGCATCACCGATGGGGAAGCGCTGCAGGCCTTCCACCTGCTGGCGCACACCGAAGGCATCCTGCCGGCGCTGGAATCCAGCCATGCGCTGGCACAGGCGATCAAGCTGGCGCGTGAGCGACCGCGTGACCAGATCGTGCTGTGCAATCTGTCCGGCCGTGGCGACAAGGACGTGCATACCATCGCCGCGCGCGAAGGGCTGGTGCTGTGAGCGCGCTGCTGCGGAACAGTGGCGTGCTGCTGCTGGCACTGGGGTTGGCCGCGTGCCAGCCGCCGGAGCCGCCGGTGCTGGCACCGGCCGCCAAGGCCACCACGCAGCCTGTGCAGCAGGCTGCCAACGATGATCTTGACCCGATGGCGCGTACGCCCATTGTCGATGCCCCCTCCGAAGAAGGGACGAGCGGCGATGACGCGCCTGCGGTGGCTTCGGTGGCACTGGACCATGCCGGTGACGTGCTGGTTGGCCAGCACATGACTGACCTGAAGGCGCTGGGTCCCTGGAAGGCGCAGGGCGCGAAGGAATTCTTCGAAGGCGACTGCGAGTACTACGACGGCAAGGGGCTGCCGCCGGGCGTGTCGATGATGACCGACGACGACCGCGTGGTCCGTTTTGATCTTAAGCCGGGCGATGAGCCGGAACTGCCGGTCGAACAGCCGGGGCCGTTCGGCCTGCGCATCGGCATGACCCGAGCCCAGGCCATGGCCCAGTTCCCGAAACCGCCGGTGTCCAGCCCGCATGCCTACGACGGTGACCAGGGCGAGTACCTCACCTGGCAGGACCCGGGTTCGGACCTGGGCATCCGCCTGGAACTGTTTGAAGGGAAGGTCACCCGGATGTACTGGGGGACCAGCGATGCGATTGAACTGATTGAAGGATGTGCCTGAGATGCCTGTATCCCGACTCGATGCCTGTTTCCAGCGACTGCGCGAGCAGCAGCGCAAGGCGCTGATTCCCTTCATCACTGCCGGTGATCCCTCGCTGGAGGCCACCGTGCCGGTCATGCATGCACTGGTCGATGCCGGGGCCGATGTGATCGAACTGGGCGTGCCGTTCTCCGACCCGATGGCCGATGGCCCGACCATCCAGCGCAGCTCCGAACGTGCACTGGCACGCGGGGCGGGCAGCCGCTACGTGCTGCAGGCCGTGGCGCAGTTCCGAGAGCGTGACGCGCAGACGCCGGTAGTACTGATGGGCTACCTGAACCCGGTGGAGATCCACGGCTACGCCGCCTTCGCCAAGGCGGCCGTGGAGGCCGGTGTGGATGGTGTGCTGCTGGTCGACCTGCCGCCGGAAGAAGCCGGTGAAGCGCAGCAGGCTTTCGATGCAGCCGGCCTGGCGCTGGTGCTGCTGGCCTCACCGACCACCAGCGAGGCACGTGCCGACAAGCTGCTGGCGCTGGCCCGTGGCTACCTCTACTACGTCAGCTTTGCCGGTGTCACCGGCGCGTCCGAGCGGCTGGACAGTGATGCTGCCAGCGCCCGCCTGCAGACCCTGCGTGCGCGCGCTTCGGTACCGGTGGTGGCTGGCTTCGGCATCAAGGATGCGGCCAGTGCGGCGGCGATGGCGCGCCAGGCCGATGGCGTGGTGGTCGGCAGTGCACTGGTGGCGGTGCTGGCCGAAGCGGGCTCGGCTGAAGAGGCCGCGCAGCGCGCTGGAGCCTTCCTGGCCCCGCTGCGGCAGGCGCTGGATGCGTAACGGTGGTGCCGGCCGCTGGCCGGCATCCTCCTGACGGCTCGCATGCAAGGGCTGCCGGCCAGCGGCCGGCACGACCCAGCACCTAAACGTACGTCCCAGCATGGTTTTTTCAGGCTGCCCCGTGGCCGGCAAGGGGGTGCACGGGCGGGGAAAGCGGAGCTAGACTGTCCGCCTTTGCGGCCCTTGGGCCGCCCTGAACGGAAGTGTCCTCCCGCATGAGTTGGCTCAGCAAGTTGATGCCGTCCGGCATCCGCACCGACAACACCCCCAGCAAGAAGCGCAGTGTCCCCGAGGGCCTGTGGGAAAAGTGCAGCAACTGCGGCAGCGCGTTGTACCGTCCGGAACTGGAAGAGAACCTGGAGGTCTGCCCGAAGTGCGGCCACCACATGGCGATCCGCGCACGTGCGCGCTTGGCCGCCCTGTTCGACGCCGACAGCACCACCGAGATCGGTGCGCGCCTGGGCCCGACCGACCTGCTCAAGTTCAAGGACCAGAAGAAGTACAGCGAGCGCATCAAGATCGCGCAGAAGAACACCGGCGAGTACGACGCGCTGATCGCCATGCGCGGCCTGCTCAAGGGCCGTGCGCTGGTGGCCTCGTCGTTCGACTTCGCCTTCATGGGTGGCTCGATGGGCTCGGTGGTGGGTGAGCGTTTCGCGCTGGCCGCCGAAACCGCGGTCGAGATCGGCGCCCCGTACGTGTGCTTCTCGCAGAGTGGCGGCGCGCGCATGCAGGAAGGCCTGTTCTCGCTGATGCAGATGGCCAAGACCTCGGCCGCGCTGGGCAAGCTGCGTGAAGCGGGCCTGCCGTACATCTCGGTGCTGACCCACCCGACCACCGGTGGTGTGTCGGCCTCGTTCGCGATGCTGGGCGACATCAACATCGCCGAACCGCAGGCGCTGATCGGCTTCGCCGGCCCGCGCGTGATCGAGCAGACCGTGCGCGAGAAGCTGCCGGAAGGCTTCCAGCGCTCGGAGTTCCTGCTGGAGCACGGTGCCATCGACCAGATCTGCGACCGCCGCGAAATGCGCGACCGCCTGTCCGATCTGCTGGCAATGCTGGGCCGTCAGCCGGCGCCGGAGGTGGCTTGATGGGAGGCCGCAAGTACTTCGGTACTGATGGCATCCGTGGGCGGGTCGGCCAGGGCGTGATCTCGGCCGACTTCGTGCTGCGCCTGGGCAATGCCCTGGGCCGTGTCCTGGTCGCCCAGCGCGGCCAGGACGGGCGCCGGCCGATCGTGGTGATCGGCAAGGACACCCGCATTTCCGGTTACATGTTCGAAGCGGCACTGGAAGCCGGCCTGGTCGCCGCCGGCGCCGACGTACAGCTGCTGGGGCCGATGCCGACCCCGGCGGTGGCGTTCCTGACCCGCACGCTGGGCGTGGACGCCGGCATCGTCATCAGCGCCTCGCACAACCCGCATTACGACAACGGCATCAAGTTCTTCTCGGCCCAGGGCGAGAAGCTCGACGATGCCACCGAACTTGCCCTGGAAGCGGCGCTGGACGTTCCGTTCACCACCGCCGAATCGGAGAAGCTGGGCAAGGCATCGCGTGCGCGTGAAGCGGTCGGCCGCTACATCGAGTTCTGCAAGGCCAGCGTGCCGCGCGCGTTCGACCTGCGTGGCGTGCGCCTGGTGCTGGATTGCGCACACGGCGCCACCTACCAGATCGCACCGCTGCTGTTCCGCGAACTGGGGGCCGAGGTGATCGGCATCGGTGCCGAGCCCAACGGCGTCAACATCAACGCCGGTGTGGGTTCCACCCATATCGACAACCTGGCGGCCAAAGTCCGCGAGACCCGTGCCGATCTCGGCATCGCGTTCGATGGTGATGGCGACCGTGTGCTGATGGCCGACGACCAGGGCAACCCGGTCGACGGTGATGACCTGCTGTACATCCTGGCCCGCGCCTGGAAGGACGAAGGCCGCCTGCGCGGCCCGGTGGTCGGCACGCTGATGAGCAACTACGGCGTGGAGAAAGCTTTCGCCGATCTGCAGATCCCGTTCGTGCGCAGCAACGTTGGTGACCGCTACGTGCACCAGGCATTGGTCGAAGGCGGCGGTGTACTCGGTGGTGAAGCGTCGGGCCATCTGCTGTGCCTGGACCGGGCCACCACCGGTGATGGCATCGTCAGCGCTCTGCAGGTGCTGGTCGCGCTGCGCAACAGTGGGCAGACCCTGCGCCAGGCACTGAAGGGCCTGGTGCGGGTGCCGCAGAAGACCGTCAACGTGCGTCTGGGCAATGTCTCGGCCAAGGCCACGGTGCAGTCTGAAAGCGTGCAGTCCGCGCTGGCTGTGGCGCAGCAGGCCGTAGCCGGCCGTGGCCGCGCGTTCCTGCGGCCGTCCGGTACCGAGCCGGTGGTGCGGGTCACCGTGGAAGCCGATGACGCCACGCTGATGCAGCAGACGCTGGACCGCTTGTCCGCTGCGGTGCGTGAAGCCGCCAGCTGAGGCGACTGCACATCCGTACAAAGAAAACGCCCCGGAATTCCGGGGCGTTTTCTTTTGCGGCGGCCAGGGGGGATGGCGTGTTCAGGGCCCCGGCACCATCTTCTTCTGGCGTGCCTTGAACCCATTGAACAGCGGCGCGATCAGCGGGTTGTAACTCAGGCGGATGCGCTTGCGCAGCCAGTTGGCCGGGCGGTTGCGGATCGCGAAACGATAGATGCATTCCGGGTCGCCACCGATCACGTTGCGGCCGAACGGGTGGGTGGTGTGCAGGTAGCGGAAGCCCTGCTCGCGCGCCACTTCGATGTGATCCTGGTCGAAATCACCGTACGGCCAGCACAAGGTATCGGACACGTCGCCAAGCTTGTCCTGCAGGACTTCGCGCGAGATCGCCAGATCCCGGCTCAGGCCCGCACGGCGCTGCGCACGGTCCAGATCGTCACGGCGCAACCAGCGGGTGTGGGTATGGGTGTGGCAATGCACTTCGAAGGTGCCGGCGGCGATGGCCGCACGTGCTTCGCTCCAGCGCATCATCACATCGTCACTGCGGTCCTGCTCGTAGATCGCCGCTTCGCAGCCGCGATGGTCCGGCGTCGACGGCAGCGTCGCTCCGGCAATGCCGGCATGCGGACGTTCCGGGCCTTCGCCCATCCAGCCGGTGACCACGAACACCACGGCATGCATGCCGTACTTCTGCAGGATCGGATGGGCATACACCCAGTTGTCCAGGTAGCCATCGTCGAAGGTGATGACGATCGACTTGCGCGGCACCGGCTTGCCGGCCAGGAAGCCGGCGTACTGGTCCAGCGTCAGTGAGGTCCAGCCATTGCCTGCCAGCCACGCGATCTGGCTTTCGAAGTTTTCCGGCGACACGGTGATCATGCCCGGCGATGGGCTGACATGGTGGTGCATCAGCACCGGAACGGTTCGCGCATCAGCCATGTCCCAGCTCCTTCAGCCACTGGTGGTAGTAGTGTTCGGTGGCTTCACCGTGGCCGTCCGGCGTGAAGCGGTGTGCGCCGTGCATCCAGTCCCAGCCAGCGCGGCCCATCTGCCGCCGCCGTTCCGGGTCGTCCACCAGCAGGCGCAAGGCACCTGTCAGGGCGGCATTGTCTCCCAAACGGGTGAGGATCGCATTGCTGCCATCGACCACCATCTCCGGCACGCCACCCACCCGCGTGGCTACGATCGGTACGCCCACATAAGCCGCTTCCAGGAACACGGTGCCGGCCGCTTCCTTGTGCGAGGCCAGCGCGAAGATGTCGAAGCCGGCCATCAGCCGGCAGGCTCCATCGCGGTAGCCGAGCAGGTGCACCTGGCGCTGCAGGCCGTGCTCGGCGCACATCGCCTGCAGTCGTTCCGTCACGGCCTGGCCATCACCGACGATCACCAGGTGCAGGTCCGGGTTGGCCTTGCACAGCGGGATCATCGCCTGCAGCAGGTCGGCATGGCCCTTGGGCTCGCGCAGTACCGCCACGCAGCCGACCACGATGTCCTGTTCGCCGAAACCGAGCTCGGCACGCACCTGCGCGCGCGCGTCCTGCAGGCACTGCCAGGGATCGGCCTTGCGGATCTCGCTCCAGCGCGGCGGAACCGCAATCGGCGGCACGATGCCGATGCGCTCGGCCGGAATGCCACGGTCGGCCAGCAGCTGCTTGACGAAACTGCTGACGGTCAACACCCGGTGCGGAAGCCCGGTATAGGTCAGCAGCGAATTGACCGGGCTCATCAGGTGGCGCGAGCGCACCACCAGCGGCGTGCCGCCCAGGCGTGCACCGGCGGCGGCGATCAGCGCATCGCGGCGGCTGGTGGTGTTGACCACGTCGTAGCGTTCGCGACGCACCAGTCGCGATACCGACCACACGCCGCGCAGCAGGCGCGCCAGGCCTCCCATGCGCAGCGTATGCACGGTGAAACCGTCGTCGCGTGCCAGTGTGGCCAGGCGCGCATCGGGCTGGCACAGCAACGACACTTCATGGCCACGCGCGCGCATCACCTGCATGTGCCGGAAGATGTAGATCTCCTGCCCGCCCATTCCCTTGGCGGCTTCGGTATGCAGGATGCGCAGCGGACGGTTCATGCAGGATCGGTCCTTGAAGTTCAGCGGTTGCGGAAGCGGGTCAGCGCTTCCCATGCGGAGCGGATGGCGGCGGCGTCCGGCGCCTGCCGCGACAGCGGACGGTAGTGCCGGTCGAGCGCGGTGGCGTTGCCGAACTTGTCGAACACGTAGATGGCATCGCCATGGCGTACCGCGCGCTGCGACCAGCTCTCCACCACCAGCGCACGTTCGCTGGTGGTTGGCGCGGCCAGCAGGTCCTGGCCAGTACTGAAGTCGCTCAGGGCGTTCTCGCAGCCCAGTGCGTGGCGCATCAACGTCGGCACCCAGTCCTCATGCGAACTGGTGCGCATCTCATGGCCGCTGGGCTGGCCTGGCCAGTGCAGCACGAACGGCACCTGCAGCTGGTAGTCGGAGAAGTTGCCGTTGTGACCCCAGTAGTTCAGCTTGAGGTCGTTGAACTCTTCGGCATGGTCACCGGTGACCAGCACGATGGTGTTCTCGGCCAGGCCTTGTGCGCGAAGGTCGTCCAGCAGCGAGCCGACCAGGCTGTCGGCGTAGTGCACTGCGGTGCGGTAGCGGTTGAGCTCCGGCGTCGGGTCGTGGTCCGGGCCGAAGGACAGGAAGTCGATCTCCTTGGCCATCGGCGTGGCCACCGGCGGGTAGCTGGCGGGCAGGTGGTAGCCGGCGTGGGTGGAGTCGAGGAACACGAAGCCGAACCACGGGTGCTGCGCGGCCTGGCTGGTGCGGATGTCGTTCTGCAGCGCGGTGACGATGGCTGCGTCACGCTTGTCGGGTGTCAGGGCGGAGGGGCCCTGGTGCAGCTGGTCGCGTACGTCGGCGAAGGCGGTGCGGTCGAACTCCGGGCTGTACAGCGGCGCGCTGCCGTACAGGTGCAGGTCGTAGCCCTGCTGGCCCAGCACCTGGAACAGCTGCGAGCCGCGCTGTTCGTCCAGCATGCTCTGCCAGTAGCCGCCGGGCAGGCCGTAGAGCAGGCCGAACAGGCCGTAGCGGGTGGCGTTGCCGGTGCTGAAATGCTGGTCGTACACGCGCGAAGCCTGTGCCAGTGCCGTCGTATTGGGCATCAGCTGCGGCGTCATGGCGTCCTGGCGCAGCGACTCCAGCACCACCATCAGCACATTCGGCCGATGTGGGTTCTGGCAGCGCAGGGGCTGCAGCGGATACAGCAGCTGCGCATGGCGCGGGTCAGGCAGGCCAGCCTGCTGTTCGCTGACAACGCCCAGTTTGCGCATGAAGCTCTTGGCGGTGATCGGCTGCGCCCAGGGCAGGTAGTTCCATTGCGCGATGACGTCGCGGTCGCCGCGGGCATCGTAGTAGGCGGTGGCGACCTGGCCCCCCCCCATCAGCAGAGCGACCACCGCCCAGGCCTGCAGGACCCGGCGGCGGCGGGGCAGGGCGGGCAACAGCTTCCAGCATGCCCAGGCCAGCAGGCCTTCGGCGGCGAAGATGGCGGCGACCAGCAGTCCGGCCTGCAGCCAGGTTTTCCAGGACAACGCGACCTGGTCCTGCAGCGCGCCGCCGAACACCATGTTCACCACCATGGCATTGAGGTGGAACCGATACAGAGTGAAAACCTTCGCATCAACCAGCAGCAGGCACAGCCACAGGCCCTGCAGCAGCACGGCGCTGATGCTCAGCGTGCGCGCGCTGCGCGGCCACAGGCCCAGCAGCAGCGGCAGCAGGCCTGCGAGGGCACCGAAGGCGAGCAGATGCCCCGGCAGAGCGACCGACAGGTAAACCAGGCCGATTGCGCCACCGGGGTTGTCGGCCAGCGGTACGTTGCCGAGCGTGATCGCCATCGCCAGCAGCGCGTTGCCGGCCACGAACAGCGACCACCAGGCCAATCGGCGCCAGTGACGTGCCGGGCCGGAGGGCAGGGAGGTGTTGGCAGAAGGAGCAGCAGGGCGCATGAAGGACGGAGGCGGCAGGTGGAACAGGGGCAGGAGTCCCGGTTGTGACGGAATCGTTAATCCGCGCGCGGGTTGCGCATTGTATCGGTTTGTTTCTTCGTATCGAGTGGCGTCCCCCGGGCGATCTGTCACAATGTTCAGGTGGGCCATGAATGCGCTGGCCCTTCCAGACCCAACGACAAGCCAGGAACCGCTGTGAGCCAGATCCCCACCCTCGACATCACCCGTTTCGACAGCGACCGCGAGGCCTTCGTGGCCGAGCTGGGCGCGGCCTACCGCCAATGGGGATTCGCGGGCATCCGCAACCACGGCATCCCGCAGGCCGACATCGACGCGGCCTACGATGCCTTCAAGGCCTTCTTCGCCCTGCCGGAGGAGGTCAAGCGCAAGTACCACGTGGCCGGCAGTGGCGGCGCCCGCGGCTACACCCCGTTCGGCGTGGAGACCGCCAAGGGCTCCAAGCATTTCGACCTGAAGGAGTTCTGGCACATCGGTCGCGAGATCGCCGACGACTCCAAGTACCGCGACGTGATGGCGCCGAACCTGTGGCCGACCGAGGTCGAGGGCTTCCGCGAGCGCGGTTACGGCCTGTACCAGGCGCTGGACAACCTGGGTTCGCGCGTACTGTCGGCGCTGGCCCTGCACATCGGCCTGCCGGAAGACTTCTTCGCCGACAAGACCAACTTCGGCAACTCGATCCTGCGCCCGATCCACTACCCGCCGATCACCACCGACGACATCCCGAACGTGCGCGCCGGCGCGCATGGCGACATCAACTTCATCACCCTGCTGGTCGGTGCCAGCGCCGCGGGTCTGGAAGTGCAGTCGCACGAGGGCGAGTGGGTGCCGTTCACCTCGGACGCGGACACCATCGTGGTCAACATCGGCGACATGCTGCAGCGCCTGACCAACCACGTGTATCCGTCGACCATCCACCGCGTGGTCAACCCCCCGGGCGAGCTGGCGCGCCAGCCGCGCTACTCGGTGCCGTTCTTCCTGCATCCGAACCCGGACTATCTGATCGACGTGCTGCCGTCCTGCATCACCCCGGAGAACCCGAGCCGGTACCCGGAGGCGATCACCGCCCATGGCTTCCTCGAGGAACGCCTGCGCGAGATCAAGCTGAAGTAATGAGAAGTGAGGCCGCCGAAAGGCGGCCTTTTTCTTTAGCAGGGCTGCGCCCCGCACCCGCGGTAGTGCCGGCCGCTGGCCGGCAAGTCCAAAGCCAAAGCGGCTCTGGGTTTCTGCTGGTTGGGCGGGGCGGTGTGGGTTGTCAGGACACGCCGTAAACCCGTCCCTGGGGGCTCGATGGCGCCATCCATGGCGCCAACGGTCCTGCCAACCCACACCGCCCCACCCCCGACAGTTTCCCGGTGACGGTGGGTAAATCGCGATTCCCGGTAGGTGTCGACCTTGGTCGACACGGTAGATCCACGCCATGGGTGCGGGCAGCTACCCGCACTGCCGCTTTTGCTTTTGATCTTCTTATTTCTTTC
>NZ_JAOECR010000034.1:0-54647 GCF_029836955.1 Stenotrophomonas sp. GD04054
CACGGTCGCCGCGCTCGTCGCGCAGCACCGGCACCCGCGCGCCGTAGCGCGATTCCAGCGCTGGCTGGTCGTCCAGGAACACCGATTCGAATTCCGGCGCCCGGGCCTTGGCCAGCTCGGCCAGCGCCATGTCGCACAGGTGGCAGTCGTCACGCTGGAACAGAGTCAACACCGGCAGGGTCCCCTTGGTGGAAATGCTGCGCCGCAGCCATTGAAGTGCGGCGTGAACCGCTAGAATAGCGGTCTCTTCCGGTACCCGCAGTACGGCAACCATGGCTGTCAGCACGTTCGACGTTTTCAAGATCGGCATTGGCCCGAGCTCCTCGCACACCGTCGGGCCGATGAAGGCCGCCGAGCGATTCATCCACCGCTGGCTGCTCGACCCGGGCCGCCTGCACGAGGTCGCGCGCATCCGCGCCGATGTCTATGGCTCGCTGGCGCTGACCGGCCGCGGCCATGGTACCGACAAGGCGATCCTGCTCGGCCTGGAAGGGCAGCGGCCGAACCTGATCGACCCGGACATCATCCCCGCCACGCTGGAGCGCATCCGCAGCAGCAAGCGCATCCAGCTGATGGGCCAGCACGAGATCGCCTTCGACGAAAAGCGCGACCTCGGCATGAACAAGCGCCAGAAGCTGCCGTACCACACCAACGGCATGCGCTTCACCGCGTACAACGCCGAGGACGAAGTAATTGCCACCCGCGATTACTACTCGGTCGGTGGCGGCTTCGTGGTCAACCAGGACGACGCGGCCGATGACCGCATCGTGCCCGACGAGACCCCGCTGCCCTACCCGTTCAAGAGCGGCGACGAGCTGCTGGCGCAGACCGCACGCAGCGGCCTGAGCATTGCCCAGTTAATGTTCGAGAACGAGAAGTGCTGGCGCAGCGAAGACGAGATCCGCGCCAACCTGCGCGAGATCTGGAGCGCGATGCAGTCGTGCGTCGCGCGCGGCATCCGCGAGGAAGGCGTGCTGCCGGGTGGCCTGAAGGTCGGCCGTCGCGCACCGGCGCTGTACCGCGAGCTGTCGTCGAAGCCGGAAGCGGCGATGCGCGATCCGCTGACGACGCTGGACTGGGTCAACCTGTACGCACTGGCGGTGAACGAAGAAAACGCCGCCGGTGGCCGCGTGGTGACCGCACCGACCAACGGTGCGGCCGGCGTGCTGCCCGCCGTGCTGCATTACTTCGACCGTTTCTGCCCGGGCGCCAACGAGCAGCGTGTGTTCGACTTCCTGCTGACCTCGGCGGCGATCGGCATCCTGTACAAGGAAAACGCTTCGATTTCCGGTGCCGAAGTGGGCTGCCAGGGCGAAGTGGGCGTGGCCTGCTCGATGGCGGCCGGCGGCCTGGTCGCGGCGCTGGGCGGCAACCCGAGTCAGATCGAGAATGCTGCGGAAATCGGCATGGAACACAACCTGGGCCTGACCTGCGACCCGATTGGTGGACTGGTGCAGATTCCGTGCATCGAGCGCAATGCGATGGGTGCGGTGAAGGCGATCAATGCCTCGCGCATGGCGATGCGCGGCGACGGCAAGCACAAGGTGTCGCTGGACAAGGTGATCAAGACCATGCGCGATACCGGCCGCGACATGCAGGACAAATACAAGGAAACCAGCCGCGGTGGCTTGGCGGTGAACGTCATCGAGTGCTGATGGCCGCAGCCAGGCATGGCCTGGCTCTACCCTGCAGCCGGGCGTGAGCCCGGCTCAACATCGGACGACACCGTCACCGCGTTCCGGTTAGGCTCGGGGCTCCCTCGCCCCGGACTACCCCATGCGCGTGATCGCTGCCGCCCTGCTTGCCTGCCTGCCACTGCCGGCGCTGGCCGCGCCCACTTACGGGCCGCGGCTGGAGGGTTTCGACTACGGCTATCCAGTCAAAACGTTCGCGCTGGAATCACAGCGGCAGCCTGTGGAGATGGCCTATCTGGATGTCCTGCCCAAGCGCCGCGCCATCGGTGTGGTGGTACTGCTGCACGGCAAGAATTTCTGCGCAGCCACCTGGCAACAGACCATCGCACCGCTGCTGAACGCCGGCTACCGGGTCATCGCCCCGGACCAGGTGGGCTTCTGCAAATCCAGCAAGCCCGAACGCTACCAGTATTCGTTCGCGCAGCTGGCCGCCAACACCCATGCCCTGCTGCAACAGCTGCAACTGGGGGATGTACCGGTGCACCTGGTCGGTCATTCGATGGGCGGCATGCTGGCGGTGCGCTACGCGCTGATGTTCCCGCAGGACCTGTGCAGCCTGTCACTGGTCAATCCAATCGGGCTGGAAGACTGGAAGGCGCTGGGTGTTCCCTGGCGCAGCGTCGACACGTGGTACGCCGGCGAAATGAACATCAGCTATGACAGCATCCGCCGCTACCAGCTGGACGTGTACTACGACGGCAAGTGGAAGCCGGCGTATGAAACGTGGGCGCGGATGCAGTCGGGCATGTATGAAGGCCCGGGCAAGCAGGTCGTTGCATGGAGCCAGGCACTGGCATCGGACATGGTGTTCAACCAGCCGGTGGTCTACGAACTGAAGAATCTGCAGGTGCCGACCACGTTGTTCATCGGCCAGAAGGACCGCACCGCGATCGGCCGTGACCTGGCGCCGCCTGCGGTGAAGGCGACGCTGGGCAATTATCCGGTGCTGGGCAGAGCAGCGGCGGCGGCCATTCCGGGCGCGACGCTGGTCGAGTTCGCCGAACTGGGCCATTCGCCGCAGGTGCAGGACCCGAAGCAGTTCAATGCGGCATTGTTGAAGGCGTTGAGGTCGCGTTGAGATTGCGGGCCCGCCGGGCATGGCCCGGCGAGCGCAGCAGCACGGACATCAACCCACGATCCGCAGCACGTCATCCAGCAACGCGGCCGCAGTGACTTCCGCACCCGCGCCCGGCCCCTGGATCAGCAACGGCTGGCGGCGGTAGCGATCACTGTGGATGGCCACGCGGTTGTCGGTGCCCGCACCCTGCGCCAAGGGGTGATCGGCCGGCAACTCGCGCAGACCTACCTGCGCACCCTCGCCATCAACGCGGCCGACGAAACGCAGCACACGACCATTGTCGCGTGCCTGCTGCCAGCGCGCCTGCAGCGGCGCATCCAGCTGCTCAAGCGCAGCCACCGCATCCTCCAGCGGCAGCGCTGCCAGCGCTTCAGGCACCAGTGAATCCACCTGCACCTGCGAAGCATCCAGCGCCAGCCCGCTGCTGCGCGCCAGGATCAGCAGCTTGCGGCGCACGTCCTCGCCGGACAGATCCAGACGCGGGTCCGGTTCGGTATAACCGGCCGCCAGCGCCTCGCGCACCGCCGCCGAGAACGGCGATTG
Organism: Stenotrophomonas sp. GD04054; assembly: GCF_029836955.1. Classification (NCBI taxonomy): domain Bacteria; kingdom Pseudomonadati; phylum Pseudomonadota; class Gammaproteobacteria; order Lysobacterales; family Lysobacteraceae; genus Stenotrophomonas; species Stenotrophomonas sp. GD04054. The sequence continues at coordinate 3,316 of NZ_JAOECR010000034.1, forward strand.
GCCGTCATAGCGATGGAACAGCCACGCCAGCGAGCCGGACAGCACGCCCTCGATGGCGTGGATGTGGTCGCCACCGGCTACCAGCGCGCGCAGGCTGCTCAGCAACGGCAGGCCGGCACCGACGGTGGCGCTGTCGCCATAGCGTGCGCCACTGTCTGCGCAGCTCTCGGCGATGGCCGTGGCACGTGCCAGCTGCGCACCGCGGCCCAGCTTGTTGGCGGTGACCACGTGCACCCCACGCGCCAGCCACTGCACGTGACGTGCGGCCACATCTTCGCTGGCAGTGGCATCGACCACCACGTCACCCCGTTCCAGCCCTTCGGCGCTCGCCCATGGCGGTGAGCTGAGACCGTCACGCGGTGCGCGTCGTGCCAGCTCCAGCGGCAACGCCAGATCACGGTCGATCGCCAGTGCGGTGCGCGAATTGGCCAGCCACTGCACGCTGGGCAGTTCCAACCCGCGTGCCTGCAACGCCTGGTAGCGCTGCACGAAGGCGGAGCCCACCGTGCCGGTGCCGAGCAGCGCCAGGCGTCCCACGCCCAGCGCAGGAATGTCAGCGGCGAGCGCGCTCATGCATCCACCACCTGTTTGCGGCGCGCAGCCGCATCGATCACGGCTTCGGCGCGCTGCAGCGCTGCGCCGAGATCAGCCAGTAGGTCACGCTCGGCCTCGATGCCGACCGACAGGCGCAGCAGGCCTTCGCTGATGCCGGCGGCCGCGCGCGCTTCAGCGGTCATCGCCGCATGGGTCATGGTGGCCGGGTGCGCGATCAGGCTTTCGACGCCACCCAGCGATTCGGCCAGGGTGAAGCAGCGCAGGCCATCGACGAAGGCACGCACTGCGGCATGCGGATCATCGCCTTCGCAGTCGGCCAGTTCGAACGACAGCATCGCGCCGAAGCCGCTTTGCTGGCGCGCGGCGATGGCGTGGCCCGGGTGATCGGCCAGGCCCGGGTAGTACACCGTGCCGACCGCCGGATGCTGGTCCAGCAGGGCGACGATCGACGCGGTGTTTTCCTGGTGCACGCGCAGGCGCGCATCCAGCGTGCGCAGGCCGCGCAGGGTCAGGAAAGCATCGAACGGCGAGCCGGTCAGGCCCAGCGCGTTGCCCCACCACACCAGCTGCTCGTGCAGCGCCGGATCGCGCGCGACCACCGCACCACCGACCACATCGCTGTGGCCATTGATGTACTTGGTGGTGGAATGCAGCACCAGGTCGGCACCGAACGACAGCGGCTGCTGCAGGGCCGGCGACAGGAAGGTGTTGTCGACCACCACAAGTGCGCCGGCCTTGTGCGCGGCCTCGATGACGAAGCGCAGGTCGGTGATGCGCAGCAGCGGGTTGGATGGCGTTTCCACCAGCACCAGCTTCGGCTGGGTGGCCAACGCCTGCGCCAGCGCGCGCGGATCGGTCAAATCGGCAGTGACCAGTTCGAAGTGGCCCTTCTTCGCCAGCGCATTGAACAGGCGCCAGCTGCCGCCGTATGCATCGTGCGGCACCACCAGGGTGTCGCCCGGCTGCAGCAATGCGTTCAACACCAGGTTGATCGCACCCATGCCGGTGGCGGTGATGACGCCGCCGGCGCCGCCCTCCAGTTCCGCCAGCGCCTCGCCGAGCAGGTCACGGGTCGGGTTGCCACTGCGCGTGTAGTCGTACTGGCGCTTGTTGCCGAAGCCTTCAAAACTGAAGTTCGACGACAGCACGATCGGCGGCGTGACCGCACCATGCGCGGTGTCCCGATCGATGCCGGCACGGACGGCGGCAGTGGTGCGACTACAGGACGGCTCGTTTGCGTGCAGGCTCATGCGGACTCTCCAGAAGTGCGGAAGGCGGTGGCGAGGATCGCGTCGATGCGATCGGTTTCTTTGAGGAAGGCGTCGTGGCCGTAGGGCGAGCGCAGCACGCGCAGACTGCCGCGCGGGCCCAGCCCTTCGACCAGACCGACCAGGTCGGCCAGCGGCACCAGGCGGTCACCCTCCACCGCGACAACTACGGTGGGCGGCAGGATCGCGGTGGGGTCGACGCGGTGCAGGTCGATCGATTCGGACAGGCGCAGGTAAGCAGTCACCGGCGTGCGCGCGACGTACTGCGCACCGGCAGCGTCGAGATAGTCTTCGGCGGCCACGCGCACGCGGCCATTGATCACTTCCGGCGCGGCATCGAAGCGCTCGCCGAACTCTTCCGGGGTGCGGTAGCTGAGCATGGCGAACTGCCGGGCCAACGCCAGACCGTGGTCTTCGCCGCACTGCAGCTGGCCCAACGCGACCGCGCGGCGCTGCAATGCGCGCCAGGCGGCGGCATACGGATGCGGGCGATGCGCGCCACTGGCCAGCACCAGCTGGCGCACGCGTGCACGGTGGCGGATCGCGAACTGCTGGCCGACCAGCGCCCCGTAGGAGTAGCCCACGAACGCCTTCAGCGTGCGGATGCCGAGATGGTCCAGCAGCAGCGCCAGTGCATCGGCCTGGTCGGCGGTATCGATCGGCACATCCAGTGCACCGTCGGCGCCGATGAAGTCGAAGGCCAGTACACGCAGCTGCTGCGGATCCAGCGCGCGCCCGCTGCCGACCAGGTCTTCAGCCCAGCCCTTCTCGCTGAACTGTGCATTGGACGCCACGTGGCGATGGGCGGAAATACCGCCGGCCAGCACCACCACCGGCGCATTGGCCGGGCCGACCCACTCATAGCGCAGGCGCACCGGGCTGGGGCCGGCGTGACGCATCGACAGCACCGCGGCGAACTCACCGCGCTCGGCATGCACGCGGTCTTCGACCGGCACGCTGACGGGGACAAAGGGTTCGGGGCGAAGCGCGGTACTGGCGGCGAAGCTCATGGCGGGATCCGGTTGGGGAATCGGCCATCGAGCCTTCGCGGGGCCCGCGTTCGAGATGCACGTGTGGTGCATGGTTCGAACCATCTTTCGGTGGACGCCACGGTCCCCGCAGGATTTGGCACCTACGCAGACGCTTTCGCATCCGCGGGCTGCCCCGGCTTCAAAGGGCCTGTCCCTCTGCCGGTCTCGATGGTGGAGCCACGATGCCAGCCCTTTCCGGCACTGTCAATCCCTTCATGCGGATAAAGCGATGAATATTTTCAACGTGACTATGCGAAGGCGGTCGCGGTCGTCCTGTTCAGGATCGGCTACAGTCCCGGCGGTCCCTACCCTCTGGAACCACTGATGCTGCGCCTGCCCCTGACCTGCCTGCTGATGTCCCTGCTGGCGAGCACGACGGCCAGCGCCGGTGACTGGCGCCAGGGCTGGGGACTGGTTTCCCCCGCCACCTCAACCACCCACGCTGGCAGTGCCGAGGGCGCCGCCCCCATGGCCCGGCTGCGCCTGCAGCCGGTCGGCACGCAATGGCAGGCCCGGATCGACAATGGGCTGGCAGGACCGCTGCAGATCGAACTGCGCGCTGCACCCGGACGCCCGGTCGAAGGGCTGCCTCTGCAATCGCTGATCCAGGGCGACAGCAGCCTGGTGGTCGGCCACCTGACCGCCCCGCTCGATGGCCGCACGCTGGATCTGCGCCTGCAGTCGGTGCCGGGCAACCCGGCCGCACAGGCCGAAGATGTCGCCTACCGCCTGCCGTTCGATACGACCCGCCCACGCGTGGACCAAGCGCCACAGGGCCGATTCAGCCACGATGACGAGGAAAACCGCGATGCGGTCGACTTCGCGCTGCCGGAGGGCACCCTGGTGCTGGCCGCGCGCGAGGGCACGGTGATGCAGATCCAGGATGGCTTCCGTGGCAACGGCCAGGACCGCGAACGTGATGGTGCCCGCGCCAACTTCATCCGCGTGCTGCACAGCGACGGCAGCATGGCCCTGTACGGCCACCTGCAGGCCGGCGGCATGCGCGTGCGTCGTGGCCAGGCAGTGGGCGCCGGGCAGCCGATCGGCCTGTCCGGCAACAGCGGCTACAGCAGCGCACCGCACCTGCACTTCGTGGTGCAGGTCAACCGCGGCATGGGCCTGCGCTCGGTGCCGGCACGCATCTTCGCCGAACAGGGCCAACTGCAGTTCGCCCGCCAGGGCGAGGTCGAGGGCGGCATCGGGCGCTGAACGGCCCCGGCCGGTATAATCGGGCGCTTATCTCTTTGAAAAGCGCCCCGGGCGGGCGCCACTGCCATGTCCGAAGTCGCCAACGAAGCGTCGCGTCGCCGCACCTTCGCCATCATCTCCCACCCTGACGCCGGCAAGACCACGCTGACCGAAAAGCTGCTGCTGTTCGGAGGCGCGATCCAGATGGCCGGTTCGGTCAAGGGCCGCAAGGCCGCCCGCCACGCCACCTCCGACTGGATGGCGCTGGAAAAGGAGCGCGGCATCTCCGTCACCTCCTCGGTGATGCAGTTCCCGTACGAAGGCAAGATCGTCAACCTGCTCGACACCCCCGGCCACGCCGACTTCGGCGAGGACACCTACCGCGTGCTGACCGCGGTGGACTCGGCGCTGATGGTCATCGACGTGGCCAAGGGCGTGGAAGAGCGCACCATCAAGCTGATGGAAGTCTGCCGCCTGCGCGACACCCCGATCATGACCTTCATCAACAAGCTCGACCGCGAGGGCAAGGACCCGATCGAGCTGCTGGATGAAGTGGAAACCGTGCTGGGCATCCAGTGCGCGCCGGTGACCTGGCCGATCGGCATGGGCCAGCGCCTGAAGGGCGTGGTCCACCTGCTGACCGGCGAAGTGCACCTGTACGAACCGGGCCGCAACTTCACCCGCCAGGACTCGACCATCTTCCCGTCCATCGATGCGCCCGGCCTGGCCGAGAAGATCGGTGCACAGATGCTGGCCGACCTGCGCGACGAACTGGAACTGGTGCAGGGCGCCAGCCATCCGTTCGACCTGGACGCCTACCGCGCCGGCAAGCAGACCCCGGTGTTCTTCGGCTCGGGCGTGAACAATTTCGGCGTGCAGCCGCTGCTGGACTTCTTCGTCGAACATGCCCCGTCGCCGCAGGCGCGTTCCACCACCGGCCGCGAGATCGCCCCGGAAGAGAACAAGCTGACCGGCTTCGTTTTCAAGATCCAGGCCAACATGGACCCGCAGCACCGTGACCGCGTGGCGTTCATGCGGGTCTGCTCGGGCCGCTTCAGCGCCGGCATGAAGACCTTCCACGTGCGCACCGGCAAGGAAATGAAGCTGGCCAACGCGCTGACCTTCATGGCCAGCGACCGCGAGATCGCCGCCGAGGCGTGGCCGGGCGATGTGATCGGCATCCACAACCACGGCACCATTTCCATCGGCGATACCTTCACCGAAGGCGAAGCGGTCACCTTCACCGGCATCCCCAACTTCGCGCCGGAACTGTTCCGCCGCGCACGCCTGCGCGATCCGCTCAAGCTCAAGCAGCTGCAGAAGGGCCTGGCCCAGCTGTCCGAAGAAGGTGCGACCCAGTTCTTCCGCCCGCTGACCAGCAACGACCTGATCCTGGGTGCGGTCGGCGTGCTGCAGTTCGACGTGGCCGCCTACCGCCTGAAGGACGAGTACGGCGTGGAAGCCACCTTCGAGCCGGTCAGCGTGACCACTGCGCGTTGGGTCCACTGCAGCAACGAGAAGAAGCTGGAAGAGTTCCGCGAGAAGAATGCGCTGAACCTGGCGCTGGATGCGGCCGGCCACCTGGTCTACCTGGCACCGACCCGGGTCAACCTGCAGCTGGCCCAGGAACGCTCGCCGGACGTGCGCTTCTCAGCCACCCGCGAAGCGGCGCATACGGTTTCGGTGGGCTGATGCCAGCGGGCCGGATCCCTTTCCGCAGGGAAAGGGCTCTGCCCCCGGCCGTCGCGGGTGGTTCATCCACGCATGGCGTGGATCTACCGCTCACGGATTCATCGGCGCAACGCAGGGATTCACCCACCATACGGTGACGGGCGTGCACACGGCGGCCATCGCGGCGATGATAGGGGGACGCGGGTCCCCCTCCCCGTGAACGATGCCCATGCCCATGTCCACGACGTCCATTGCTTCGATCCGTGAAGAAATCGCCAGCGCCCTGACCCATGGCCTGGGCGCGGTGTTCGCCCTGGCAGCCAGCGCGGTGCTGATCACCCTGGCTGCGATCTACGGCGACGGCTGGCAGCTGGCCAGCGCGATCGTATTCGGTATCGCGCTGTTGCTGCTGTACACCGCCTCCACCCTGTATCACGCCATCCAGCATCCGGTCGCCAAGGGCCGCTTGAAGGTGTTCGACCACTGCGCGATCTACGTGCTGATCGCGGGCACCTATACCCCGTTCACCCTGATCGGCCTGCGTGGCCCGTGGGGCTGGGGCCTGTTCACCGCGATCTGGGCGCTGGCGCTGGGCGGCGTGGTGTTCAAGCTGTTCTACACCGGCCGCTTCAAGGTGCTCTCAACGGTGATCTACATCGCCATGGGCTGGCTGGTGGTCGTGGCGATCAAGCCGATGTGGGCTTCGATCGACGGCGGCACCCTCACCTGGCTGTTCGCCGGTGGCCTGTCGTACACGCTGGGGACCTACTTCTACCACCGTGAATCGATCCCGTATTCGCATGCGATCTGGCACCTGTTCGTGATCGGTGGCAGCGTCTGCCACTTCGTCGCGGTCACCATGCAGGTGCTGTAAACCAGCGTTCGAACGCGGCGTGTGCACGCCACGCACATGGACGCTTCGCGCCCTGTCCACGAAGAGGGGGCAACCATGGCGGCGTGAATGCTGCCGCCTCCCCTGCCGCAAAGCGCACGACCCGCTGGCGCCTCCGCCGCCCCGGCCCACGAGGCCGGCGCTGGCTCACGATCCTGATCTTCCTGCTGGCGGCACTCCTGCTGCTGATCGCGCTGTGGGACTGGAACTGGTTCAAGGGGCCGGTTGAGCGCGCGGTGCAGGCACGCACCGGCCGTGCGCTGCACATCGGGAACCTTGATGTCGACCTCGGCCGCACCAGTACGATCCGCGCCGATGCGATCACCTTCGCCAATGCAAGCTGGGCGAAGCAACCCGATATGGTCACCGCAGACCGCGTCGAGATCGACGTGCGGGTGTGGCCGCTGCTGCGCGGCAGCGTGCAGCTGCCCGAAGTACGCCTGACCCGGCCGGACGTGCTGCTGGAAACAGCGCCGCGCAAGGGCGACCCGGGCAATTGGGATTTCCTCGGTGGCAGCGCCGGTGGGACCAGCCCGCAGCTCAAACGGCTGCGCATCGATGACGGTCGCCTGCAGTTCCTCGACGCGCTCGGCCGTACCGATATCCGCGTGGACGTGCGCAGCGGCCAGCCGAAACAGGCCGATGCGGCGCCACCGCTGCTGGTACAGGGCAAGGGACACTGGCAGGGCAATCCGTTCACCCTGCGTGGCGGCACGGAATCACCGCTGGAGCTGACCGACAGCGACCATCCGTTCCGCATCCATCTCGATGGCCGAGCAGGCGCCACCCACGCGGTAGCCAGTGGCACGCTGACCAATCCCTTCCAGCTGCGCGTGTTCGATCTGCAGTTTGCGCTCAGCGGCCAGGACCTCGCCGACCTCTATCCGCTGCTCGGCATTGCCATTCCGCCGTCGCCACCCTATGCGTTGAACGGCCGGCTCAAGCGTGACCACAACGTCTGGCGCTACGACGCCTTCACCGGCAAGGTCGGCGACAGCGACCTCGGTGGCAATCTGCAGTTCGACGTGGGCGGTGCGCGGCCGCGGCTGACCGCCACGCTGGAATCCAAGCGCCTGGACTTCGATGACCTTGCCGGCTTCGTCGGTGCCCCACCGAAAACCGGCGGCGGCGAAACCGCCAACGCCGAACAGAAGGCCGAGGCCGCACGGGTTGCCGCCCGCGCACGCGTGCTGCCCGACACGCCCTACAACCTCGGCAAGCTGCGCGCGATGGATGCCGACGTGCGCTGGAAAGCCCACCGCATCAACGCGCCATCGCTGCCGCTGGACGACATGGACGCGCACCTGTTGCTGGATGACGGCGTACTGCGGCTGGACCCGCTGAACTTCGGCGTGGCCGGAGGCGATATCCGCAGCACGATCCGCATGGACGCGCGCCGTCCGCAGATCAGCACCGCCCTGAAGGCCAGTGTGCGCGGCGTGCAGCTCGGCCAGCTGTTTCCGGACGCGAAACTGGCCGAGCAGGCCAAGGGCGGCATCGGCGGCGAGGTGGACCTGAGCGGCCGCGGCAACTCGATCGCCGCGATGCTCGGCAGCAGCAGTGGCAAGGTCGGCCTGGCGATGGGCCGCGGCCATGTCGGCAACCTGGTGATGGAACTGGCAGGGCTGGACATCACCGAATCGCTGAAATTCCTGGTGACCGGCGACAAACAGATTCCCCTGCGCTGCGCCTTCGCCGACTTCGGCGTGCGCGACGGCCTGATGACCAGCCAGGCGCTGGCGGTGGACACCACCGATACGATCCTCATCGGCGAAGGCACGGTCAGCCTGCGCGACGAGACCCTCGACCTGCTGCTGAAACCGCGCCCGAAGGACAAGAGCATCCTGGTACTGCGGTCACCGTTGCATATCAGCGGCACGTTCAAGGACCCGTCGTTCCGCCCTGACTTCAAGGCGTTGGGCATCCGGGGAGCCGTGGCTCTGGCGCTGGGCAGCATCGCGCCGCCAGCGGCATTGCTGGCGACCATCGAACTGGGGCCGGGGAAGGATGCCGACTGCGGGGGGCAGTATGCGAAGTAGAGTTACAGCGTTGTTCGCGGCGCCTCTTTTCCCGCGCGTAGAGCCGGAGCAAGGCGACAGGCAGGACACGCCGTAAATACGGCCCTGTAGGCTCGGTCGGCGCATCCATGCGCCTCACGGTCCTGCCTGCCGCCTTGCTCCGGCTCCGGACAGGTTCCTGCGCGCGGAACGAGAGCGGAAATTCAAAGTCAGAAGAAAAAAGCAAATTCAAAAGCTGTTGCCAACCAAGGTTGGCAGCTACCAAAAGCAGATCGTCTGCGGCGAATCTCACCGCGCTCGCGGCAATGTATCCAGAGGCAGAGGGCATGGGCGTGCAGGACCGTTGGCGCCATGGATGGCGCCATCGAGCCCCCCATGGGTGAGGACGCTTTGCTTGCGAAGCACTGCTTCGCAAGCGCCCGAACGCACAGCCGCCAGCGGCTGGGCCGGACCGCGGAGCGGGGTTTACGGCGTGTCCTGCACGCCCATGCCCTCAGCCTCCCGGCGTAGCAGGAAGGCGCTGCCCTCAGCTCTGGCTCTGGCTTCGAAAAGCGGGCCGGCGGGCCGCAGGCCCGCCAGCGAACAACTCACCCTGCCACGATGTACTGCTGCAGCTGATCCAGCTCGCGCCGCTGCGCATCGATCACCGACTTCACCAAGTCGCCGATGGAAATCACCCCCAGCACCTGTGCGCCCTCCACCACCGGCAGGTGGCGGATGCGGTAGTCGGTCACCAGCTGCAGGCAGTGCTCCACCTGCTCGCCCGGCGAGACCGTCACCACCTTCGCCGTCATGATCTCGGCCACCGCCGTATCCCGCGACGAACGATCACGCAGCACGATCTTGCGAGCGTAATCGCGCTCCGAAAGGATCCCGACCAGCCGCGGACCATCCATCACCAGCACCGCGCCAATGCCCTTTTCCGCCATCAACCGGATCGCATCGATCACCGCCGCATCCGGCGCGACCGAATGTACTTCAGGAGACTTGCCGTCCAACAGTTGCCGTACCGTGGTCATCTGCCTGCCCTCCGAGGGTGGGTTGCAGGGCCGAGTCTGCCACGGCGGATGCTAGCCAGGCGTCAACCAGGTACAACGGGCGCTGCTTGGATTCCTCGTACAGCCGTCCCAGGTACTCGCCGATCAGGCCCAGCGCGATCAACTGCACCCCGCCCAGGAACAGGATCACCGCCATCATCGTCGGCCAACCCGCCACCCGGTCACCGTACAGGGCCGCCTTGGCAATCACCCACACGCCAAATACGAAGGCCACCGCCGCCGTTGCCAGGCCCATGTAGGTCGCCGCCCGCAGGGGAACGGTCGAGAACCCGGTGATGCCCTCCAGCGCGAAGTTCCACAGCCGCCACAGGCTGAACTTGCTGGAGCCGGCCACCCGCGCGTGACGGTGGTAGGGCACAGCAATACGCTTGAATCCGACCCAGCTGAAAAGGCCCTTCATGAAGCGGTGGCGTTCACGCATCTCGCGCAGCGCACTCAGCGCGCGTGGCGACAACAGGCGGAAATCACCGGTGTCGGCAGGGATCGGCGTGCGTGACAGGCGACCGATCACCCGATAGAACGCCGCCGCCGTGGCGCGCTTGATCCAGGCTTCGCCATCGCGGGCCATGCGCGTGCCATAGACGTTGTCATGGCCCTCGCGCCAGCGCGCAACGAACTGCGGCACCAGTTCCGGCGGGTCCTGGCCATCGGCATCCAGGATCATCGCCGCGCCGTCGCGCACCAGATCCAGGCCGGCAGTCAGCGCGGCCTCCTTGCCGAAATTGCGCGACAGCTTCAACGCCGATACGCGCGCGTCGTCCTGCGCCAATCCTGCGATCACCTGCCAGGTACCGTCGTGGCTGCCATCGTCCACATACAGGATGTGGCCATCGATGTCGGGCATTCCGTCCAGCACCGCACACAGGCGGGGATGCAGGCACGGCAGCGCCTGCTCCTCGTTGTAGGCGGCGATGACGAAAGTAAGGCGTTCGCGGTTCATGCCCGGATTGTACGTTGCCTGCAGGTGCATGGCCTGCCGCCCCGAGGGCAGGTGTCCTCAGTCTTCCGACAGGTAAGCCGCGCCGCCCAGCTGCCGTGCCTGGCGCTGGATCCATGCCGCGCGCCGCTGCACGTACGGCCCTGGCTTTGCCGCGTTGTAGCGCCGCGGTGCCGGCAACACCGCCGCCAGCCGTGCACTCTCGGCCGGACTCAACCGGGACGCATCCTTGCCCCAGAACGTCTGCGCCGCCGCCTGCGCGCCATAGACGCCGTCGCCGAACTCGGCGATGTTGGCGTACATCTCCAGGATCCGTTCCTTCGGCCACAGTGCTTCGATCAGCACCGTGTACCAGACTTCCAGGCCTTTGCGGATCCAGCTGCGGCCCTGCCAGAGGAACAGATTCTTGGCGACCTGCTGGCTGATCGTGCTGGCCCCCCGCAGGCGTCCGCCCTTGGCGTTGTGGTCGCGGGCCTTCTCGATGGCCTGCAGGTCGAAGCCATTGTGGTCGGGGAAGCGCTGGTCCTCCGCGGCCACCAGCGAGATCGGCAGGCTCGCTGCCATCTGGTCCAGGTCGCGCCACTGGTAATGCAGGCGATAGGACCAGTCGGCCTCCCCCAATGCCTCGCCATAGCGCCACAGCATGACCGTGGATACCGGCGGGTCGATGAACCGCAGCACCAGTACCTGCAGGCAGCTGAAAGCGGCCAGCAGCAGCGGCAGCCAGAGCAGCCGTTTCCAGCGCCAGCGCCTGCGGCGCGGGACTTCCGCGATGGCCTCCACCTTGTGCTGCTCTCCCCCTGCCCCCATTACTGGTGCATCCTTCTTCTATCCGGTTGTCGGCGCATTATCCGGCAACCGCCCTCGTTTACGCGCGATGTGAGCCGATGACCGCCAACCCCGATTCCCTGATCCGCTTCCTGCTTCCCGCCGCTGGCGTCCGTGGCGTCCACGTGCGCCTGCAGGCGACCTGGCAGGAGATCCTGTCCCACGCCGAGTACCCGGATACCGCCGCCGAACTGCTCGGCGAGGCCTGCGTGGCCTCGGCGCTGTTCACCGGCCACACCAAGATCGATGGCCGCCTCTCGATCCAGCTGCGCAGCAGCACCGCGCTGCGCACCCTGTTTGCCGAGTGCACCGCTGCCGGTACCCTGCGCGGCATCGCCCAGCTCAGCGAGGGCACCGATGCGCCGCGCGACCTGTCCAGCCTGGGTGATGACGCCCTGCTCGCGATCACCATTGAGAACCCGGGCCTGGACCCGCGCGAGCCGCAGCGCTACCAGAGCCTGGTCGCGCTGACCGCACCGGAGCTGGACGAGGCCTTCGAGGACTACTTCCGCCAGTCCGAACAACTGCCGACCCGCCTGCTGCTGGCCGCCGACCGCAACGGCGCCGCCGGCCTGCTGCTGCAGAAGCTGCCGGGCGACGAGGGTGACGAGGACGGCTGGGCGCGTGCCAGCGCCCTGTTCGAGACCCTGGGCAAAGCCGAGCTGCTGGCGACCCCGGCCGAGCAGCTGCTGCACCGCCTGTTCCACGAAGAGAAGCCGGAACTGATGGGCGGCAAGCCGCTGTCCTTCGCCTGCTCCTGTTCCCGCGAGCGGGTCGCGTCGATGCTGCAGTCGCTGGGCGAGGACGAGGCCCGTGCCGCAGCCGCAGACACCGGCGCCGTCGAGGTCCGTTGCGAATTCTGCGGGCGGGAGTATCACTTTCCTTTGACGGAGTTCGGCATACTGTTCCACGGTGCCGAGGGGACTGTACCGGCGCCTGAACGGCTTCAGTAAACGGCTTGTCTTGCATCTGGGGGGATCAAGGCTTGTTAAGAATTCATAAACACCCTAGGATCAAGTTCCCGTCTCCGCGGGAACTTCCGTTGTCCGTCCCTGTCTGAACTGGTCCGATGCGTACCTTCCTGCGTCTACCGCTGGCCCTGCTGATCGCCCTTGGCGCGATCACGGGCGTGCACGCGCAGAGCAAGGACACCCGGACCGTGCTGCCGGTATGGAACAAGGGCAGCGGCAAGGTCGAGGCCCTGCTGTACCTGGAGCCCACCGGTGAACAGGCCGCCGGCGCCCGCTGGCACTTCGGCCGTAACTCGCTGGATGCAGCCTTCGGCCTGTCCTCCGGCGATTCGCTGGGCCTGCTCTGCAACAGCAGCAGCGGGACCAGCATGAGCGGCCTGGCCAGTCACTGCATGCTGGCCAGCCTGGGTGACGACGACGACCTCAACAGCCGCCGCTTCACCGGTACCGCTGCGCTGAACCGCGGCAGCAGCCGTCTCGGCATCACCGCCGGCACCGGCCGTGAAACGCTGCCGGCGTGGCTGTCCGGCCCGAACAAGACCCCCTCGCTGCGCGCCGAGCAGAACGACCTGACCGTATTCGCGCAGAAGAACATCGGCCGCGAGGGTTTTGTCTCGATCGCCGGTACCTACGCCAAGGCCCGCCTGGTACCGCTGGCCGATGCCGCACCGTCCATCGTCGACCGCTGGGACAGCAAGAGCCTGAGCATCGGCGCCGGCTACGGCAACTTCACCGGCAGCATCATCGGCCGCGTGATCGACGTGCCGGGCAAGCCCGGCAAGTGGGAGGGCCTGGGCATCGGCCTGACCTGGCGTACCCCGTGGTCTGGCCAACTTACCGTTGGCGCCGAGAACGTGATCAGCCGCGGCAAGAATCCGTTCTCCCCGCGCAATGAAAGCAATGACGACGGCACCGTGCCGTATGTGCGTTACGAACAGGATCTCTGACCCCACCTCCTGGGTCTTCCTGCAGTGACTTCTCCCGGGCGCCGAAAGGCGCCCGTTGCGTATGCGCGTTCGTGATACACGCAGAGCGCTTTTCGACGAATTGGATACCGCGCAATTCACGTCGACACACTGCGATACACATCAACGGAAACTTTTTTCGTCACTTTGCGCTAACAAACGAGACAGAGTGATGTCACCTGCGATTCAACCCCTTGATTTCGTGCATCAATTTTCATTTTCACCAAAATCATAGACTTGATTAACGCAGCTTTAATTCTTGGCGAACGCCCGCTACTATCGGCTCAGCCTCGCGATTTGGGAGCGCTTTTCGCTCCCCCGCCGGGCATTAACCCAGCCAAGATTTCTTGGAGAGAGAGAGCCAATGAATTTCCAGTCCAACAAGCTGCGCGATGCCGTTCTGGTCGCGCTCGTTGCCGGTGTGGCGTCCACTGCCACTGCCCAGGCCCAGGAAGCGACCAACCTTGACCGCATCTCGGTCACCGGTTCGCGCATCAAGAGCACCGACATCGAAACCTCGCAGCCGGTCCTGAGCCTGACCCGCGCCGACATCGACAAGCAGGGCGTGACTTCGGTCGCCGACATCCTGCAGCGCGTTGCCGCCAACGGTGCCGCCCTGAACCGTACCTACAACAACGGCGGTGACGGTTCGGCCGGCGTCAGCCTGCGCAACCTGGGTTCCGAGCGCACCCTGGTACTGGTCAATGGCCGTCGCTGGACCACCGGCCTGGATGGCAGCGTCGACCTGAACACCATCCCGACCGCGATGATCGAGCGCATCGACATCCTGAAGGACGGCGCATCGACCATCTACGGTTCGGACGCGATCGCCGGCGTGGTGAACATCATCACCAAGCAGAACTTCGATGGCGCGGAAGCCAACTTCTACAAGGGCCAGTACAGCGCCGGTGACGGCGACCGCGAAGCGGCCGACTTCACTCTGGGCACCACCACTGACCGCGCTTCGCTGGTGCTGGGCGTCTCCTACGTCAACGAAAAGGCCGTGATGGCCGGCGATCGCAAGATCTCCGCCGGTGGCCCGCCGTTCTTCAGCGGCCAGAGCAGCACCGGTATTCCGGGTTCGTATCTGCGTAACGACGAGCGTTACATCATCCTCAACGGCGTGGAAACGCCGTTCGATCCCAATGTTCACGGCTACAACACCGCGCCGGACAACTACCTGCTGACCCCCAACGAGCGCACCTCGCTGTTCGCGGTGGGTTCTTACAACGTTACCGACAACATCACCTTCCGCACCGAGGCGATGTACAACGAACGCAAGTCAGAACAGCTGCTGGCTGCCATGCCGGTCACCGGCCAGCGCCTCAGCGCGGGCAGCATGTACAATCCGTACGGCGTTGACCTGACTGGCGTCGCGCGCCGCTTCAACGAAACCGGTGGACGTTCGTTCAACCAGAACGTCAAGAACTGGCACTTCTACGGTGGTTTCGAGGGCTTCTTCGAATTCGCCGACCGTAATTTCGACTGGGATGTCGGCTACCGCTACGACAAGACCGACCAGAACGATCTGACCTACGGTCTGTTCAACAAGCAGCGTCTGGCCGAGGCATATGGTCCCTCGGCGATCCGCGATGGCAAGGCAGTGTGCCTCAACTCCGCTGGCGCAATCATTCCGGGCTGCGCCCCGATCAATCCGCTGGGTGGGATGGGTTCGATCTCGCAGGAGGCACTGGATTACACCTCGTTCACCGCGCATGACTCCGCCAGCCTGGTGTCCAAGGGTTATTACGCCAACATCTCCGGCGAAATCGTGCAGCTGCCGGCGGGTGCATTGGGCTTCGCAGCTGGTTACGAATATCGCAAGGAAACCGGTCAGTTCGATCCGGACGCCTTCATCGCCTCTGGCCTGAGCACCGGCAACGGAGCATCGCCCACCAAGGGTAGCTATGACCTGGACGAGTTCTTCCTGGAACTGTCGATCCCGGTGCTGGCTGACCTGCCGGGCGCCAAGCTGCTCGACTTCAGCGCGGCAACCCGCTACTCGAAGTACAGCAACTTCGGCAACACCACCAACAACAAGTTCGGTTTCCGCTGGAAGCCGATCGACGACCTGATGGTGCGTGGTAACTACTCGGAAGGCTTCCGCGCCCCGAGCATCAACAACCTGTATCGCGGTGATGCTGACTCGTTCGAGAGCTACATCGATCCGTGCTCCTCAACGTCTGGTCGCCGTACCGGCGCTATCGCGGCACAATGTGCGGCAGAGGGCGTGCCGATCGGCTTCGTTCAGCCGGGCGCTGGTAGTGGTGCGAAGCAGACTCCTGAGCCGTTCACCTGGCAGGCCAACCCGAACCTGAAGCCGGAAACCTCGACCAGCAAGACGCTGGGCCTGGTGTGGAGCCCGAGCTTCGTGCAGGGTCTGAACGTGACCCTGGACTGGTGGCAGATCAAGATCGAGGACGCCATCACCCGTCCGGCCATCCAGGACATCATGGATCGTTGCTATGGCGGCACCGCGCAGGAGCAGGCAGCCAACTGCGGCCTGATCACGCGTGACCCGAACTACGGCAGCACCAACCAGCGTTACACCATCACCAACGTCAACATGCCGCTGCAGAACCTGGCGTCGTACAAGGTGGAAGGTTGGGATCTGGGCATCCTGTACAAGTTGCCGGAAACTTCGATCGGCCAGTTCACCATCACTCTGGACGGCACCTACCTGTCCAAGTGGGATACCAAGTCGACTCAGGATGCTCCGATCGAGGGTCGCCAGGGACGCTATCTCGACCAGGATCCGTACTGGCGCATCCGTTCCAATCTGTATGTGGACTGGTCCTACGGGGACTTCGGGGTCAACTACGGCATTCGTTACAAGTCCGGCATGACCGAACCGTGCCCGTTTGATCCAGTCAAGGAACCGGAAACCTTCGCATACTGCTCTGATGGCGCGAAGGGAACGAACCACATTGGTGCCACGACCTACCACGACATCCAGTTCCGCTACAACACGCCGTGGAAGGGCACCATCATGGTCGGCCTGAACAACGCGTGGGACAAGAGCCCGCCGGTTTCGTACTACACCTCGTACAACATGTTCGACCCGCAGTACGACTTGCCGGGCCGCTACATGTACATGCAGTACAAGCAGAAGTTCTGATCGATCCACTGATCAGCTGATGCAGCAACGGCCCCGCAAGGGGCCGTTGTTTCTTTGTGCCTGCCAGATTGCGGCAGCACCAACGGAAAAGGCCGCGGCATTGCCGCGGCCTTTCTGCATTCAACGCAGCAACGACGCTCAACCGTTCGGAATCAGCGTCTCGATGAGATGCTCGACATAGGCCTCGAAATCCTCGCGCGCCTGCTTGGGCTGCTGCAGCTGCAGCGACAGCTGCAGGAAGCCGACATAGGCGGCGTAGGCCAGGCGTGCGCGGTGGCGCGCATCGGTCGAGCTGAGCCCAGCCTGGCGGAACGAGGCGATCAGATAGTCGAGGCGGCGCTGCGACACGCGGTCGATCACCGGACGCACCATCGGATGGTCCAGTGCCTTCAGCAGCTCGCTGTAGATGATGTGCGGCTGCACTTCATGCGCCACCATCTGGAACAGCTGGCGCAGGCGCACGCGCGGGTCCGGTACGTCTTCCAAGCTGCCGAACACCTGTTCCTGTTCGAACAGTTCCCAGCGTTCCAGCGCGGCCTGCAGCAAGGCGTCACGCGAGGGGAAATGCCAATAGAAACTGCCCTTGGTCACGCCGAGGCGCCGCGCCAGCGGTTCCACCGCAACGGCGCCTACGCCTTGTTCAGCAATCAGGTCGAGGGCCGCCTGGGCCCAGTCTTCGGCACTCAGGCGGCTGTTGCGGCCGGCGCGCGGTTCGCCGGCGGAAGCGTCAGGTTGATTCATGGGCTGATTTAACCATACGCCGGGGTTCGTTGCAGTACGCCGTTGCGGGCGAAACCGCCAAAGGGCTCACCTGCAGGGCTGCCGCACCGCACCATACGATGCAGTATTGACTTCCCTCACAAGCGATCCATACTAGCAAGTATGGTTACGTCCCCTACTCCCGCTGCGTTCCATGACCTGCACCTGGAGGCGGCCCATGGTGCCCGCCTCGCCGCCACTGCCAGCGACCACGGTCGTCGTGGCCGGGTGCTGTTCGCGCACGGTTTCGGCCAGACCCGTCACGCCTGGAATGCCACCGCGCGTGCCCTGTCTGCAGCCGGCCTGCAGACGCTGGCTTATGACGCACGTGGTCACGGCGATTCGGACTGGAATGCCGCCGACCTGCCCTACCACGGCGAACAGTTCGCCGATGACCTGATCGTGCTGGCCGGTGAACAGCCGCGCCCGCCGGTGCTGGTTGCGGCCTCGATGGGGGGCCTGTTCGGCCTGCTGGCCGAGTCGCGCTGGCCGGGCCTGTTCTCGGCGATGGTGCTGGTCGACATCACCCCGCGCTGGGATACCGCCGGTGTCGAGCGCATCCTCGCCTTCATGACCGCCCATCCCGACGGCTTCGCCTCGCTGAGCCAGGCCGCCGACGTGATCTCGGCCTACATGCCGCACCGTCCGCGCAAATCCGAGCAGTCGCTGCGCGCGCTGCTGCGCGAAGACGGTCACGGCCGCTGGCGCTGGCACTGGGATCCGCGCCTGGTGGCCGAACTGGCCCGCGACAGCGAACAGCACCAGGACGCACTGGCCGAAGCCGCGCGCCAGGTAAAGTGCCCGCTGCTGCTGGTCAGCGGCGGTCGCAGCGACCTGGTCACGCCGCAGACCGTGGCCGAATTCCTGGCGTTGGCGCCGCACGCGCGTCATGTACAGCTGCCGCAGGCCACGCACATGGTCGCCGGCGATGACAACGACGCCTTTACCGCTACTGTGTTGGACTATCTGGACGTGTTGCCCGCAGCAGACGCTGCGGCTTCGTCCGCCACAAACGAGCACGTCACCGGAGCACGCTCATGAGCATCGTTCTTCCCTTCCTCGCCCTGCTGCTGGCAGGCGCGTTCGTCGCCTACCACCGCATGCGGCTGGTTACCTGGACGCTGATCAGCGTGGCCCTGCTGGCCGCCTGCTGGCTCATTCCCTACGTCAACCAGACCGCCACGATCGTCGCGGCCGCTGTATTGGCCGTCATCGCCGTGCCGCTGCTGCTGCCGTTCATCCGCAAGCCGCTGCTGACCGGCCCGATGATGAAGGTGTTCCGCAAGGTGCTGCCGCCACTGTCGCAGACCGAGCGCATCGCGCTGGAAACCGGCTCGGTCGGTTTCGAGGGTGAACTGTTCACCGGTGATCCGGACTGGAACATCCTGCTCAACTATCCCAAGCCGCAGCTGACCGCCGAAGAACAGGCCTTCCTCGATGGCCCGGTGGAAGAGCTGTGCACCATGGTCAACGACTGGGAAATCACCCACGTCCACGCCGACCTGCCGCCGGAACTGTGGACCTTCATCAAGAAGAACAAGTTCTTCGGCATGATCATCCCGAAGGAGTACGGCGGCCTGGGCTTCTCTGCGCTGGCCCACCACAAGGTGATCCAGAAGCTGGCGTCGGTGTCTTCGGTGGTCAGCTCCACCGTCGGCGTGCCCAACTCGCTGGGCCCGGGTGAACTACTGGTGCATTACGGCACCCAGGAACAGAAGGACCAGTATCTGCCGCGCTTGGCCGATGGCCGCGAAGTGCCGTGCTTCGGCCTGACCGGTCCGTTCGCCGGCTCCGACGCCACCTCGATTCCGGACTACGGCATCGTCTGCAAGGGCGAGTGGAACGGCGAGCAGGTGCTCGGCGTCAAGCTGACCTTCGACAAGCGCTACATCACCCTGGCCCCGGTCGCTTCGCTGATCGGCCTGGCCTTCCGCATGTACGATCCGGATGGCCTGATCGGCGATACCCGCGACATCGGCATCACCCTGGGCCTGCTGCCGCGCGACACCGCCGGCGTTGAAATCGGCCGTCGCCACTTCCCGCTGAACTCGACGTTCCAGAACGGTCCGATCCGCGGCAAGGACGTGTTCATTCCGCTGACCCAGCTGATCGGTGGCGCTGCCATGGCCGGCAAGGGCTGGAACATGCTCAACGAGTGCCTGGCCGTGGGCCGCTCGATCACCCTGCCGTCCACCGCCAGTGGTGGTGCCAAGGCCGGTGCCGCGGTGACCGGCGCCTATGCGCGCATCCGCAAGCAGTTCGGCCTGTCGGTCGGCCGCTTCGAAGGCGTGGAAGAAGCGCTGGCCCGCATCGGCGGCAAGGCCTACAAGATCAGTGCGCTGTCGCAGGCCACCGCCGCGGCGGTTGACCGTGGTGACGTGCCGTCGGTGCCGTCGGCGATCGCCAAGTACCACTGCACCAACATGAGCCGCGAAGTGATCTCGGACATGATGGACGTGATCGGCGGCAAGGGCATCATCCTGGGGCCGCGCAACTTTGCCGGCCGCAGCTGGCAGGCCGCGCCGATCGCGATCACCGTGGAAGGCGCCAACATCATGACCCGCAGCCTGCTGATCTTCGGCCAGGGTGCGATCCTCTGCCACCCGTGGGTGCTGAAGGAAATGAAGGCCGCGCAGGATCCGGATACCCGTGCCGGTCTGCAGGAGTTCGATCGCAGCCTGTTCGGCCACATCCGCTATGGCCTCTCCAATGCCGTGCGTTCGTTCTGGTTCGGCCTGACCGGTGCACGCTTCGGTGCTGCCCCGGGTGACGCCTACACCCGCCGCTACTTCCGCAAGCTGGACCGTTACTCGGCCAACCTGGCGCTGATGGCCGACATCTCGATGATGACCCTCGGCGGCAAGCTGAAGTTCAAGGAATCGCTGTCCGGCCGCCTGGGCGATGTGCTGAGCCACGTCTACATGACCAGCGCCATGCTCAAGCGCTACCACGACGAAGGCGCACCGCAGGCCGACCAGCCGCTGCTGGCCTGGGCCTTCCATGACAGCGTGCACAAGATCGAAGAATCGCTGTCGGCCGCGCTGCGCAACTTCCCGATCCGTCCGATCGGTTGGCTGATGTGGGCGTTGATCTTCCCGCTGGGCCGTCGTGCCGAGGCCCCCGGCGACCGCCTGAGCCGCCGTGTTGCCGCTCTGCTGATGGCGCCGAACGAAGCCCGCGACCGTCTGGCCAGCGGCGTGTTCCTGACCCCGTGCGAGAACAACCCGGGCGGCCGTATCAACAGCTACCTGAGCAAGGCGATCATGGCCGAGCCGGTGGAGCGCAAGTTCCTGAAGGCGCTGAAGAGCAAGGGCATCGAAGCGCTGGACTTCAAGAGCCAGTTGGACGAGGCCGTGGCCGAAGGCGTGATCACCCAGGACGAGCGCAGCCTGCTGGAAGAACTGCGTACGCTGACCTTGGACACCATCACCGTGGACGACTTCGACACCCACGAACTGCGCGCGGCCAGCTACTACGACCGCCAGCACAAGGACCCGCATTCGCAGGCGGCCTGATCGCCCGCGACACGCGTTGCCACGACGGCGGGCCTCGGCCCGCCGTCGCTTTATCCGCCGACCGGAACATCAACCATGTCCACGCCCCTGCTCTCGCTTTACCACCGCCTGCAGCGCTGGCCTGCCGGCAACTGGCTGTTCTCACGCGCGGTGTGCTTCAAGGCGCCCTACTTCGCCAGCATCGCGCCCACCATCACCGCACTGGAGCCAGGCCGCTGCGAAGGCGTGATCCGCCAGCACCGCCGCATCAACAACCACATCGGCACGGTACATGCGATCGCGATGTGCAACCTGGCCGAGCTGGTCGGCGGGGTGATGGTGGACGCCAGCCTGCCGCCAGACATGCGCTGGATCCCCAAGGGCATGGAAGTGAAATACCAGGCCAAGGCCTTGGGCACGTTGAAGGCCGTGGCGACGCCCATGTTGTCCATCGTCAGTGCTGCGGACGGCTACGACCTGCCCGTGAAGGTCAGCGTGACCGATGCGGCAGGGACCGAGGTGTTCCATGCGACCATCGCGATGTGGGTATCGCCGCGCCCTCCGCGTATAGGCTGATCAACCATGACGACCGCTGAACTGCTTGTGCGCCTGGCAGGCATTCACAGCCTGGGGTTTGCCGCCTTCCATCTGGCGTTCTGGCGGCTGTTCGGCTGGAAACGCGAACTCGCCCAGCTCGGCACGGTCAACCGCGCGATCATGCAGATCCTCAATCTGCGCGTGATCTATGTGTTCCTGGGAATGGGGCTGATCGCGCTGATCTTTGCCCCGGACCTGGTCGGCACTCGTCTGGGGTTGGTCCTGCTGGGTTTCATGGCGGTGTTCTGGGTGGGCCGCGCGCTTGAACAATTCGTCTTCCTGCGCATCAACGACTGGCGCGTACACCTGCTGACGGGCCTGTTCGTGCTGGGTGCGGCGCTGCATGCCGTGCCAATGTGGCTGGGCTTCATGCGCGCCATCAGCCGCTGATCGGCGGCGCCTGCCAGCACGCGCCCACGTCAGAGCGCTCGCGACACCAGCGCCAGAATGGCCGGTACGGCCTGGATCATGAAAATGCGCCGGCTCACGCTGTACGCGCCATAGCACCCGGCCACCACCACGCAGGCCAGCGAGAACGTCACCAGCACCGGCTGATCGATCACCAGCCCCACCACGATGCCCGCCGCCAGGAAGCCGTTGTACAGGCCCTGGTTGGCCGCCAGCACGCGCGTGGTCTCTGCCTTCTCTGGCGTGTTGCGGAAGGTCTTCAGGCCCAGCGGGCGGGTCCACAGGAACATCTCCAGCACCAGGAAATAGACGTGCAGCAGGGCGACCAGCAGGGTCAGGGCGAGTGCGATCCAGTACATGGGCGGTTCCTTGGATAGATGAATGGGGTGATGGGGTCAGAGCCCTCTCCGTGGGAGAGGGAGCCGACCCCGCGCGGCTCAGCGGTCGCGCGGCAGCTTCTTTTCTTCGCGCAGCACACCGAATGCGGCGGCGGTCATGCACGCGGCAACCACCACGCCGCCGATGAACACCACGTGTGAACCAAACAGCGACAAGCCCTTGTGCACCCACGCAAAGCTCAGGTCCGCGCCGCGGTACACCACGGTATCGATGGCCGCACCGGCCTTGTAGCGCCACTGCCGGTCCACGCGGGTATAGATGGTTTCGCGTGCCGGCTTGGCCAATGCGAACTCGCTGGCGCGGGTCATCACCTGCACCACTGCGACCATCAACGGCATGGGTGAAGCGGCAAGCACCGAAAAGCCGATCAGGATCGCAAAACCAGGGATCAACAGGGCCGGCGCGATACCGTGGCGCGACAGCAGCCAGCGGGTCAGGCCGAGCTGCATCAGCAGCGCCAGTGCGTTCACCGCCAGGTCGATACGCGAGAAGAAGGCCGTGGCAGCGCCTGCATCGTTGAACGCCGCACGCACGATGCTGGCCTGCTGGTTGTACAGCAGGGTGCCCACGCCCACACCGAAAACCACCATGATCGCCAGCCAGCGCAGCAACGGCTCACGCACGATCAGTTTCAGACCGTCCAGCACGCTGCCCCCCATCGGCTGCTCGCCGGATACCAGCTGCTGCTCCTGCTCACGCAGCACCGCCCAGTGCCGTAGTCGCCAGATGCTCAACAGGCAGATGGCGAGGAATCCGGCCGAGACCAGCATCAGGTTGGCGATGCCCACACGCTGCACCAGGGCACCGGTGATGATCGGCCCGAGAAAGGCACCGATGGTGCCGGCCGCGCCGATGTAACCGTAGAAGGCTCGTGCCTGCGCGTTGGAAAACACATCGGCCATGAAGCTCCAGAACACCGCCACCGCGAACAGGTTGAAGACGGTGATCCAGAAAAAGAACGCCATGCCGCGGCCCGGCACACCGCTGTCGAACAGTACGTAGAAACCCAGCAGGGTGACGATGAAGAACCCATACACCGCCGGCAGGAACACCCGCCGTGGGAAGCGGCTGACCAGCCAGCCGTACACCGGCTGCAGCACCAGCATGATCACGAACACGCAGGAGAACAGGAACTGCAGGACGAAATCCTTCAGCGCGATGCCATGACTGGCGAACCAGGCGATCAGCATCGGCGGGAACACCGTTTCCAGGTCGGCCGAGGCGGCCATCGCCTCCCGCACCGGGCGCAGCACGTAGTAGCCACTGAGCAGGCAGAAGAAGTACAGGAACGACCACCACAGCGCCGGCGACTCACGCAGTGCCGCCGTCAGCCCACGCAACGGCCCCTTGCCCTTCACCGCGCTCACGCGGTGTCCCTCGCCAGCAGACGGCGGTTGGACAGCAGCATGGCAGGCTCCGGGGGCGGTGAAGCGCGTACGTTAGCCAATGCACTGCAACATCGCCAGCAGCAGCCACGCAGAAGGCCGCAACGCAGTGTCACGGCCCCGCCCGGACGACACGTTCCGACACATGCTTTCGGGGCGTCAAAATTCCAACTTTTTCAACGAGATGCGCATTCATCTTCGCTTTGTTTGTGCACAAGGGAAAAGCGGCGCTAGAATCGCCATCAGCAGTCGCGCACGGGTCTCCACGATGAAAAAGAACAGCCTGCGTCGTCCGATCCGTTCGGCGGCCACCGGTTTGCTGGGCATGTTGATGCCCGTTGCCTTGTCCACCACTGCGCAGACCCCACCACCATTGCCGCCGATGCCGGCCAACATCGAATCCGCCGCCACCGCCGTCGCCCACACCCAGCCCGCCGCTTACCGCACCGGCCTGGTGCCGCAGGTGCAGCTGCCGGCGGCCGGCTTCAACGTGGCCAACATCGAATCGATGGCGCAGCAGCTCACCTATGGCGAGCGTGTGCCCGGCATGGCCGTGGCCATCGTGCAGGGTGGCCGCGTACTCAGCGCGCGTGGTTATGGCGTTACCGATGTCAACAACCCGCTGCCGGTCGACGCCCACACCGTGTTCCGCCTGGCATCGCTTTCCAAGGCCTTCGCCGGCACCATGGCCGGACTGCTGGTCAACGATGGCACGCTGCGCTGGGACAGCAAGGTCACCGACTACGTGCCGGGCTTCCGCCTGAACTCTCCGGAAGCGACCGATCGCCTGACCGTGGCCGACGTGCTCAGCCACCGCGTCGGCCTGCCGTACAACGCCTACGACCGCGACATCGAAGGCAACGCCGAGTACTACGCACTCACCCAGAAGCTGGCCAATACCAGCCTGAAGTGCCTGCCCGGCGACTGCTACGCCTACCAGAACGTGGCCTTCAGCCTGATCGGCGACGTCGTCTATGCCGCCTCGGGCAGCTTCTACGAGCAGTCGGTCGAGCGCCGCATCTTCAAGCCGCTGGGCATGAACGATGCCAGCCTCGGCCTGGCCGGCATCCAGGCCAGCTCGCGCTGGGCGCGTCCGCACGTGCGCAGCCGCAATGGCTGGGTGTCGCTGACACCGAAGCCGACCTACTACCGCGTCGCCCCGGCCGCCGGCGTCAACGCCAGCGCCAGCGACATGGCGCAGTGGCTGCTGGCCCACACCGGCCATCGCCCGGACGTGCTGCCGGCACCGCTGCTGGCCACCCTGCATTCGAGCCTGATCAACACCCCGGGCGAAATGCGTTCGGGCTGGCGCCGCGAGCGCCTGCATTCGGCCGGCTACGCACTGGGCTGGCGCACCTTCGACTACGCCGGCCACGATGTGGTGTTCCATGCCGGTGCCGTGCAGGGCTATCGCGGCCTGGTCGCGCTGGTGCCGGAACGCGATCTCGGCATCGCCATCATGTGGAACGGCGAAAGCGGCCTGCCCAGCGGCCTGCTGCCGACGGTGCTCGATTCCGCGCTCGGCCTGCCGACGCAGCGCTGGCTGGACGTGGACACCGACTTCGGCAGCGACAACCTGATGGCCGAGGGCGCGAGCCCGGCGCAGCAGGACAAGCGCAAGGGCAAGGGTGCTTCGAGCAACCGTGCGGTGGCCTCGCCGCGCTGAGTTGGCGGGCTTCACCGTGTGTGCGAAGGGCGGCCTGCGGGTCGCCCTTTTTAGTGGCAGTTGTAGAGCAAAGCAATCGAGCAGTGCTCGACTCTACAAACGGAAGGCTAATGCGCGAAGTAGTGCATGCCGCCATCCACCGGAATCACCGCGCCGGTGATGTAGCCGGCCAAGGGCGAGGCCAGAAAGGCCACCAGCGGCGCCACCTCCTCCGGATCGCCAAAACGCCCGATCGGAATGTTGCGTTCGATGAACTCACGCCGGCTTTCCTCGGTGGGATGCAGCCGGTCCCGGATCTGAGCACTGTTGATGCGTCCCGGCGCGATTGCATTGACCGTGATGCCCTGTGAGGCCAGCGCCGACGACAGCCCTTTGCTCCACAGATGCAACGCCGCCTTCGCCGCCGTGGCAGCATTCACCGCGCGCGGTTCCATTGAACCGCTGAGGTTGATCACCCGCCCCCAGCCCTGCGCCTGCATCGCCGGCAGCAGTGCCTGGGTCAGGCGTCGTGCCGAAGAGAAGTTCAAGGCCATGGCTTCCTCCCAGACATCATCCCCCGCATCCACCGTGGTCGGCCGGCCTCCTCCAGCCGCATTGACGAGGATGTCGACACGCGTCAGTGCCGCCGAGGCTGCATCCGCAATGTGGCGTACCTGCTCCGCATCGGTGAGGTCGCCCAGCAGGACGATCGGTGCCGGCGCGCCTGCAGATTCGATCTCCGCCGCCAGTGCATGCAGCGGCTCGGCACGCCGTGCGCTGATCGCAATGCGTACTCCCTGTGCCGCCAGCAGCCTGGCCACACCGGCACCGATGCCACTGCCCGCCCCGGTGACCAGCGCGGTACGCCCTTCAAGCCCCAGATCCATGATGTTCTCCCAATCCGCCAGCCGGTACATCCGGCCCGTGCAGTACATGCTGTTTGATCACCCCTGATTGATAAACTCCGCGCAGGTTTCAGCATTCAACACCCGGGGTGTCAGATGAATCTGCTGGAGAGCATGCAGGTCTACGTGCTGATCGTGGACAAGGGCAGCCTCAGCGCTGCGGCGGCGGCGATGGATATCTCGGCGACGATGGCCGGCAAGCACCTGCGTGCGCTGGAAGCACGGCTGGGGATGCAGCTGTTGAGCCGTACCACCCGGCGCCAGCACATGACGCCCTTCGGCGAGGACTACTACACGCGCTGCCGGGAGATCCTGCGGCTGGTGGAAGAAACGGACGCACAGGCGCAGCACCAGCAGCTGGCACCGGCGGGCACGTTGCGCATCAGTGCGCCGGTGATCTTCGGCACGCACGCACTGGTACCGGCACTGGCCGAATACATGGCACGCCATCCGGATGTCCGGGTCGAAGTCACGCTGAGCGACCGCGTGGTCGACCTCGCCGAGGAGGGTTTCGAAGCGGCGCTGCGCATCGGCACGCTGGCCGACAGCAGCATGCTGGTGGCGCGTGCGCTGGCACCGTATCGCTTGATGATGTGCGCATCGCCGGCGTACCTGGCCAGGCATGGCACGCCTCGCAGCCTGCAGGACCTCGCCCTGCATCAGTGCCTGTCCTTCGAACCGAGCGCACTCGCACAGTGGCTGCAGGCCGATGCTGGCGAACTCGAGCGTGTGCCCGGCGGCCGGCTGCAGATCAACAACGGCGAAGCGCTGCGCACGGCAGCGCTGCACGGGCTGGGCATCGTGCTGCAGTCGGCACTGCTGCTGGCTGCCGACATCGACACCGGACGCCTGGTGCAGCTGTTCCCTGAGTTCGGCCAGACCGGTCGGCCGATGCACGTGGTCTACGCCCACGATCGCTACCACTCGACCCGCCTGCGCAGCTTCCTGGACTTCCTGGTGGAGCGCTTTCCACCGGCGCCGCACCGCTAGCGTCGACCGTCGGAAAAGCAGTCGAGCACGGCTCGACCCTGCAAACGGCCCATAAAAAAACCCCCTCCCCGCTGGGCAGTCAGGGAAGGGGGTTTCAGGATGCGGCTATCGGGAAGTACTTAGATCAGCGGCGCCGGGGTTGCCGGCAGAGCGACCGGAGCAGCCTTCTTCTTGCGGGCGGCCGGCTTGCGCTTGGCAACCTTCTTCGCTGCCTTCTTCGGGGCAGCCTTCTTGGTCGCCTTCTTCGCGGTCTTCTTTACTGCCTTCTTGGCGGTCTTCTTGACGGCCTTCTTGGCAGTGGCCTTCTTCGCGACCTTCTTGGCCGGCTTGCGGGCCGTTGCCTTCTTGGCAGTCTTCTTGGTGGCCTTCTTGGCTACCTTCTTGACGGCCTTCTTCGCGGTCTTCTTGACTGCCTTCTTGGCAGTGGACTTCTTGGCTACCTTCTTCGCCGCCTTCTTCACTGCCTTCTTCGCAGTGGTCTTCTTGGCGACCTTCTTCGCAGCCTTCTTCACTGCCTTCTTGGCGGTCGCCTTCTTCGCGACCTTCTTCACTGCCTTCTTGGCAGCGGCCTTCTTCGCGACCTTCTTCACCGCTTTCTTGGCGGCGGGCTTCTTCTTCGCAGCTTTCTTGGTTGCCATGGGATGGCTCCTCGTCAGTGATAGGGAGTTGAAACGCCCAGGTGGATCAAACCCGCGGATGCTGCGTGCGGGGACCGCCGGCGCGTCAGGCGCGCCGTTACGGATGCGGCAATGCCCGCCTCGATCGGCGGAGCGGACATCGGAACGGGAGTTGCCTTGCATTTCTCCGGGGGAAGCGGGGCCATGTCCACCGTCATCAGGGTCGCGGTGGTCTTGAAGGGGCTGCTTCGCATCGGACGATTGATTCTGCGCACTCGGTTGGGCAGGCAAGGTCTGCTGAGGCGAAACCTAATCACGGTTTTTTTTACTGTCAACAACCCCCGCGAAAAATTTTCACATCCGCGCCATCCCGGACGCCGCCCTCGCCACCGCCGTGCGCGCCCTGCAACGACCATTGAAGCGGCGCGCACGCGCGCCGCATACGACGAAGTCGATGCGCTCTCTGAACAAAAAACACTTGAAATAAGCACTCTGCGCAGATAGGCACATGTTCCGGACAACAGCACACGTGCATCGCCGATGGTCACCGGCACCGTCGCCAACGCCAGCACAACGGGGCCGCAACGGGGGGCGAAAAGTTTTCACATTCGATCGCTTGGGCGCGGGGCGGAAACGCGGATTTGCGCAAAACTGCGCACGCTGATCGGCACCGTTCGTCTGTCGGCTGATGCCACGCCGAGGGTGCAGAGCGAACCCGCCGTCATGAGTCCGACGCACTCGCCAAAACAAAAACGGCCACCCGAAGGTGGCCGTTCCAGAACCCGGAAGTGACGACTCAGTGGTCGTCGTTTTCCAGGGCTTCGGCATATGCGTCCGGATCCAGCAGTTCGTTGACCTCTTCAGCGTTGGTCAGTTCGACCACGAACATCCAGCCTTCGCCGTAGGCATCTTCATTGATGGTTTCCGGCTTGTCGGACAGCGCCGAGTTGACCTCGACGACCTTGCCGCTGATCGGGCTGTAGACGTCCGAGGCGGCCTTCACCGACTCGACAACGGCGATCTGCTCGCCAGCCTTTGCGTCGGCGCCGACTTCCGGCAGTTCGACGTAGACCAGGTCACCCAGCAGGCCCTGGGCGTGGTCGGAAATACCGACGGTGACACGGCCATTGCCTTCGACACGGGCCCACTCATGGGACTTGAGGAACTTGAGGTCGCCGGGGATCTCGCTCATGGGACTGCTCCAGAGATATGCAGGGGTGGAAAAAACGGGGCTAGTGTAACCAACCGGCCGCCACTGCTGTCAGTGACGATCGGCAGTTTCGGATCAGGCGTCGGCGAGCACGCCGGGCTGGGCCTGGCCTTCGCGCACGAACGGGAACTTGACCACGCGCACCGGCACCTGCCGGCCACGGATGTCGACGGTGACCTCACCGAGTTCACCGGCCGGTACACGGGCGAAGGCGATGCCCTTGGCCAGGGTCGGCGAGAAGGTGCCGGACAGGATCTCGCCCTGGCCGCCGGCGGTGGTCACCGCCTGACCATGGCGCAGCACGCCCTTCTCGTCCATCACCAGGCCGATCATCTGGCGGGCGGTGCCGGCAGCCTTCTGCGCTTCCAGCACGTCGCGGCCGATGAAGTCGCGACCTTCGTCCAGCGACACGGTCCAGGCCAGCGCCGCTTCGTACGGGCTGATCTCTTCGTCCATGTCCTGGCCGTACAGGTTCATGCCGGCTTCCAGGCGCAGCGTGTCGCGTGCGCCGAGGCCGGCCGGCTTCACGCCCGCCGCCAGCAGGCGGTTCCAGAACGCGACCACGGCGTCCTGCGGCAGCAGGATTTCGAAGCCGTCTTCGCCGGTGTAACCGGTACGGGCGACAAACAGTTCGACGCCGTCATCGGACTGCACCTGCAGGGCGGCGAAACGGCCCAGCTTGGCCAGCGCCTGACGGTCCGCATCACGGGCCAGGCCGATGACGATGTCGCGCGCCTGCGGGCCCTGCACGGCGAGGATGGCCAGGTCCGGGCGCTGCTCGACGGTGACGCCGAACGGTGCAGCCTGCTCGCGCAGCCAGGCCAGGTCTTTCTCGCGGGTGGAGGCATTGACCACCATGCGGAAGAAATCGTCGCCCAGGTAGTAGACGATCAGGTCGTCGATGACGCCGCCGCGCGGATTCAGCATGCACGAGTACAGCGCCTTGCCGGTCACCTTCAGCTTGTCGACCGAGTTGGCCAGCAGGCGGCGCAGGAACGGCTTGACCTGGTCACCGCGCAGGTCGACCACGGTCATGTGGCTGACGTCGAACACACCCGACTCGCGACGAACCAGGTGGTGCTCGTCGAGCTGCGAGCCGTAGTGGATGGGCATGTCCCAACCCCCGAAATCGACCATCTTGGCGCCGAGGGCGCGGTGGGTATCGTTGAGCAGCGTCTTCTGGGTCATGACCGGGTCCGGCAGCAGAGGAAACAAGAATCCCCATTATCCCAGATCGGTCGCCCGCAGGCGTGCCGCAGCGCAGCGGCTATCTGCAAGCAAACCTCATGCGACCGCGCCCGCTGGCCTTGACGACCCGCGGACGCGGCCAAACCACCGCAGCCTCAGCCCTGGGCCATGGCCTCGACCACCAGCACCGTGCCCTGCACGCTGCGCACCCGCACCCACGTACCTGCAGGCAACTCCGGTCCACTCACCTGCCAGGACGCATCGTCAATGCTGACCCGTCCCTGGCCACCAACGATGGCCTGCTGCAGTACCACCTCCCGGCCGACCAGCTGCTCGGCACGGCGGTTGAGCAACGGCGCATCGCTGGGCCGTGCCCGCGGCCTCCCCCAGCGCCGGTAGCACTGGATCGAGACCACACTCAGCAGGACGAAGGCGATCACCTGCCACAACAGTGGAATGTCGCTGAACACCGCAACCAGTACGAAGACTGCCGCCGCGCCAATGCCGATCCACAACATGAACGCACCCGGCGCCAGCGCTTCGGCCGCGAACAGCAGCAGCGCCAGCGCGCCCCAACCGACGACTTCCCAGCGCATGTCAGCCTCCGAGCGGCGGCGGCCGCTTGCCGGCGGCCTTGTTGTCCTGGCTGGCCAGCGCCTGCTTCGCCAGTTCGGCCACGCCCGCGATCGAACCGATCACGCCACTGGCCTCCATCGGCATCAGCACCAGCTTCTGGTTCGGCGAACTGGCCAGCTCCTTGAACGCTTCCACGTACTTCTGCGCGACGAAGTAGTTGATCGCCTGCACGTCACCCTCGGCAATCGCGGCCGACACCACCTTGGTCGCCATCGCTTCGGCCTCGGCCAGGCGCTCGCGCGCCTCGGCATCGCGGAACGCGGCTTCGCGACGGCCTTCGGCTTCCAGCACGGTGGCCTGCTTCTCGCCATCGGCGCGCAGGATCTCCGACTGCCGTGAACCCTCTGCCTCGAGGATCTGCGCGCGCTTCTCGCGCTCGGCCTTCATCTGCCGCGCCATCGCATCCAGCAGATCGCGCGGCGGCTGGATGTCGCGGATCTCGATGCGGTTGACCTTCACTCCCCAGGGATTGGTGGCATGGTCGACCACGCTCAGCAGCTGGGCATTGATCACCTCGCGCTGGCTGAGCGATTCATCCAGATCCATCGAACCGATCACGGTACGGATGTTGGTCTGCACCAGGGCGATCATCGCCACTTCCAGGTTGGCCACCTCATAGGCGGCCTTGGCGGCATCCAGTACCTGGAAGAACACCACGCCGTCCACGCGCACGGCGGCGTTGTCCTTGGTGATCACTTCCTGGCTGGGCACGTCCAGCACCTGCTCCATCATGTTCACCTTGCGCCCCACCCCGTACACGATCGGGATCAGGAAATGCAGGCCGGGGGTCATGGTGTGCGTGTAGCGCCCGAAGCGCTCGACGGTCCACTCGTAGCCCTGGGGCACCATCCGTACTGCCTTGAACAGGATCACCACGGCCACGAAGGCCAGTACCACGGTAAAGAACATGGTCGGGAACATCTTGCTTTCCTTATCTATGACGTCCAGGCCCCAGCATAGCGCGTGAAGGCCACATTCACAGCGGAGCTACCAGGGCACGCGCCCGCGCAGGATGTCGGCGAACATCACCCAGTCGCCCATGAACGAGTACAGCGGGTGCTGGAAGGTGGCCGGGCGGTTCTTCTCGAAGAAGAAATGGCCGCCCCAGGCGAAGCTGTAACCGCAGAAAAGGGCGGCCAGCAACAGCACCGGCTGCCCGCGCAGGATCGCTGCAACGACCAGCAGCAGCACGCCGCAGCTGCCGACGAAGTGCAGCCGGCGCGATACCGGGTGGCGGTGCTCGCTGAGATAGAACGGATAGAACTCGCGGAAGCTGGCGAAGCGGGACATGTGCGTGTTCCGGGGGCCGTGGTCACCGCCATCATGCGCCTTCCCGGGAGGGAAAGCGGCCTGGACAGCGTGGCCGATTCTGACAAGGCAGTGCATGATCCGGTGGCGCTGCCTTTGTAGCGTCGAGCCATGCTCGACTGGCCCTCCCAGTTGCAGTCGAGCATGGCTCGACTCTACATAAGAGCGGAAGCCGTCGAGCATGGCTCGACGCTACAAAAGCCGACGCGGCCGAGCATGGCTCGACGCTACATAAGAGCGGAAGCCGTCGAGCATGACTCGACGCTACAAAAGCCGAAGCGGCCGAACATGGCTCGACGCTACACCGGGGGCGTGCGCGGCCCGAACATGATCACCGCCATGCCGGCCAGGCACAGGGCTGCGCCGAACAGGTCCCAGCGGCTGGGGCGGATGCCATCGACCAGCCACAGCCAGAACAGCGCGGTGCCGATGTAGACACCACCGTAGGCCGCATAGACCCGGCCACTGGCGGTCGGGTGCAGGGTCAGCAGCCAGGCGAACAGGGCCAGGCTGGCGGCAGCCGGCAGCAGCAGCCACACGCTGCCGCCCTTGCGCAGCCACAACCACGGCAGGTAGCAGCCGACAATTTCGGCCAGCGCGGTCAGCAGGAACAGCGCGAGCGTCTTCACGCCTTCTCCGCCGCCTTGGCGTGCTGCCACAGTGCTTCCTGCGCATCCAGGTCCATCGACGCCAGCGCTCCACCATGGGCGTCAGCCTGCGCTTCCATCGCACGGAAGCGCCGTTCGAACTTGTGGTTGGCCCCGCGCAGCGCCGCACCCAGATCGATATCGGCGTGGCGCGCCAGGTTGGCGCAGACGAACAGCAGGTCGCCCAGCTCTTCCTGCAGGCGCGCCTTGTTGCCGGCAATGTCGCCGCGCTCGAACTCCTCGCGCAGCTCCTGCAGTTCCTCCGCCGCCTTGTCCAGCACCGGCAGCGGGCCCGGCCAGTCGAAACCGACCTTGGCCGCGCGCGACTGCAGCTTCACTGCCCGCTGCCATTCCGGCAGGCCACGCGAGATGCCGGCCAGCGCGGAAGTGTCCTGCTCTCCTTTGGCGACTCGCTCGGCGCGCTTGATCGCATCCCAGTTACGCGTCACCCCGTCGGCGTCATCGACGCTGACATCGGCGAACACGTGCGGGTGGCGGCGCTGCATCTTGTCGCTGATCGCGCGCGCGACCTCGGCGAAGGCGAAGGCGCCCTGCTCCTCGGCCATGCGCGCATGGAACACCACCTGCAGCAGCAGGTCGCCGAGCTCATCGCAGAGATCATCGAGGTCGCCCCGATCGATGGCATCGGCCACCTCGTAGGCTTCCTCGATGGTGTACGGGGCGATGGTCGCAAAGTTCTGCTCCAGGTCCCAGGGGCAGCCACCCTGCGGATCACGCAGGCGCGCCATGATCGACAGCAGGCGTTCCAATTCGTTGCTGGCGGCACTGCCGGTGGTGGGGGTGTCGTGCGCGCTCATGCGGTCTCCAGGGTCAATCGGACAACCAGTCGCGCCAGGGCAGGCTGGTGTCACCAAGGGCAATGAAATCACCGTTCAACAGGGTCTCGCGGCGGTTGTAGCGGAACGGCTTGCCGGTCGCTGCCGACAGTACCGCACCGCCGGCGGCGTGCAGTACGCACTGGCCGGCGGCGGTATCCCATTCGGAGGTCGGGCCCAGACGAGGATAGACATCCAGGCCACCTTCGGCGATCCGGCAGAATTTCAGCGACGAGCCCTGCGCGATGGTCTCGATGCGGCCCATGCGCGCCAGCAGCGCCTCGGTTTCCGGTGAGCGGTGCGAGCGGCTGGCGGCAACCCGCAGCGGTGCGGTGGCCGGCGTGCGGGTGCGCAGCACGGTGTCGTGCAGGCCCTGCCGCCGATAGGCCAGCTCGCCGCGCATGGCATGCCAGACGATGCCCGTCACCGGGGCCAGCACCACGCCGAAGGCCGGTGCGCCCTGGTAGATCAGCGCGATGTTGACGCTGAACTCGCCGTTGCGCTTGACGAACTCACGGGTGCCATCGAGCGGATCGACCAGCCAGTAGGCGCCCCAGTGGCGGCGCTGTTCCCAGGGGACCTGCGCCGATTCCTCGGACAGGATCGGCAGATCCGGGGTCAGCTGCTGCAGGCCCTGCTCGATGACCTGGTTGGCGGCCAGGTCGGCGGCGGTGACCGGGCTGTTGTCGTCCTTGAGCTGCACGTCGAAGCCATCGGCATAGACCTGCATGATGGCCTGTCCGGCTTCCTGGGCAATGGCGATGGCGGTCTCGCGCAGGTCCGTGGTCAGTTTGATCATCGCAATCCCTGCAGCCACTGGCGGGCAATGAACAGCGCCGCCAGCGAGCGTCCCTCGGAGAAGTCCTCGCGCAGCATCAGCTGGTCCAGCTCGGCCAGCTTCCACGGGACGACTTCCAGCTCTTCCGGCTCGTCGCCGGCCAGCTTTTCCGGGTACAGGTCGCGCGCCACCACCAGCCACGACTGGTGGCTCATGTAGGTCGGGGCCAGGGTCATCGCGCGCAGCACATCCACCCGGCGCGCGCCGTAACCGGCCTCTTCCTTCAGTTCGCGGTCGGCGGCCTGCTCGGGGGTCTCGCCGGCATCGATCCGGCCCTTGACCAGGCCCAGTTCGTAGCGGTGCATGCCGGCGGCGTAT
Source organism: Stenotrophomonas sp. GD04054 (assembly GCF_029836955.1). Lineage (NCBI taxonomy): Bacteria > Pseudomonadati > Pseudomonadota > Gammaproteobacteria > Lysobacterales > Lysobacteraceae > Stenotrophomonas > Stenotrophomonas sp. GD04054. Next base: position 37,996 of record NZ_JAOECR010000034.1, read on the forward strand.
TCACGTACCAGCAGCACGGTTTCGTCGTCGAGCATCGGCACCACCACCACCGCGCCATGCCCCCGGCTGACCAGCCGCTCGAAGCGGCGGCGTTCGCCGTTGGAGAACTCCAGGTCCAGGTGCTGGCGCTGGAATGGACCGTTCTCCTCATCGGTGATCCGATGGATGATCGGCAAGCGACGGCCGGCACGGTCATCGTTCATGCGGAATCTCCGCGGCGGCCGGCGCCTGCGCCGGGGCCGATAGAATGTGCAGGCAGCAACATGTTCATGAGCCCGAAATGCTAGCAGACCCAACCCCCTCCCCGCTGGTCGAGCACTGGCGGCAACGCGACCTCAAGGTGCTGTGGCACCCGTGCACGCAGATGCGCGAGCATCCGCACACCCTGCCACTGGTCCCGATCGCACGCGGCCAGGGCGCCTGGTTGTTCGACCACGACGGCAACCGCTACCTGGACGCGGTCAGCAGCTGGTGGACCAACCTGTTCGGCCATGCCGAGCCGCGCATCGGCGGTGCCATTGCCGCCCAGGCCGGGCAGCTGGAACAGGTGATGCTGGCCGGCTTCGGCCACGAGCCCGCGATCACCCTGGCCGAACGCCTGCTGGCGCTGGCGCCGCGGCAGCCCGGCCGCGAGCCGCTGGCCAAGGTGTTCTACGCCGACAACGGTTCAGCTGGCGTGGAAGTGGCGCTGAAGATGGCATTCCAGTACTTCCAGAACCGTGGCGAGCCGCGGCGCACGCGCTTCATCGCACTGGAGAACGGCTACCACGGCGAGACCCTGGGCGCGCTGGCGCTGGGTGACATCCCGCTGTATCGCCGCGTCTATGCGCCGCTGCTGGCCGAAGGGCTGTTCGCGCCCTCGCCCGACGCTTACCTGGCCGAGCCCGGCCAGAGCGCCGCCGATCGCGCGCGCCAGGCCGCCGATGGCCTGGCCACACTGTTCGACCAGCATCCGGGCGAGATCTGTGCGGTGATCCTGGAGCCACGCCTGCAGTGCGCGGGCGGCATGCGCATGCACGACCCGGTGTACCTGCAGCGCGTGCGCGAACTGTGTGATGCGCACGGTGCATTCATGATCGCCGACGAGATCGCCACCGGTTTCGGCCGCACCGGCACCCTGTTCGCCTGCGAGCAGGCCGGGGTGATGCCGGACCTGATGTGCCTCTCGAAAGGCCTGACCGGCGGCTTCCTGCCGCTTGCCGCGGTACTGGCCACACAGGCCCTGTACGACGCGTTCCTCGACGACTCGCGCGAGCGCGCCTTCCTGCATTCGCACAGCTACACCGGCAACCCGCTGGCCTGCGCGGCCGCGCTGGCGACGCTGGACATCTTCCGCGACGACGATGTGATCGCGCGCAACCGCGGCATCGCCTCGGTGATGGGCACGCTGGCCGCACCGTTCAGCGACCATCCGCACGTGGCCGACGTGCGCCAGGCCGGCATGGTGGTGGCGTTCGAGCTGTCGCGCGATGGCAACAAGCGCACACCGTTCGACCCGGCCATGCGGCTGGGCCTGCACGCCTACAAGGCCGCGCTGAAGCGCGGTGTGGTACTGCGTCCGCTGGGCGACGTGCTGTACTGGATGCCACCCTACTGCGTGGATGACGAACAACTGGAGCTGCTGGCACATACCACGCTGGCGGCGATTGACGAGGCGATTGCATGCGCGTGACCCGCTGCCCCATCGACCTGGCGCTGCACAGCGGCCAGACCGTGACCCTGCCGGAAGAGACCGCCAACCATCTGGTGCGGGTGATGCGCCTGCGCGAGGGAGACACCTGCGTGCTGTTCAACGGCGACGGCCATGACTACAGCGCCACGCTGACTGCCGCCGGCAAGCGCGAGGTGCAGGTGCGCATCGATGCGGTGCAGGCGGTGGACAACGAATCGCCGCTGGCGATCACTCTGCTGCAGGGCATTGCCCGAGGCGAGAAGATGGACCTGATCCTGCAGAAGGCCACCGAGCTGGGCGTGAGCGCCATCGTTCCGGTGAATGCCGAGCGCACCGAAGTGAAGCTGGATGCCGCGCGCGCGGAGAAGCGCGTAGCGCACTGGAACAACGTGGTGACCTCGGCCTGCGGCCAGTCCGGGCGCGCGCGCATTCCGCAGGTGGGATCCCCGCTGTCGCTGGCGCAGGCGGCGGCGACGCTGCCGGCCGATACGCTGCGGCTGACGCTGGACCCGCACGGTGCCCATCGCCTGTCGACGCTCGACGCGGCGCCGACGGGCGGCATCGTGATCGCGATCGGCCCGGAAGGCGGCTGGTCGCCGCGCGACCGGGATCAGCTGGCAGCGGCAGGATTCCAGGGCCTGCAGCTGGGGCCGCGCATCCTGCGCACGGAGACCGCCGGGCTGGCCGCGATCGCGGCATTGCAGGCGCGGTTGGGCGACCTGGGGTAAGGTTGATTGGTGGTAGTGCCGGCCGCTGGCCGGCATCCAAGGGATCATGAGGTTGCCGGCCAGCGGCCGGCACTACCGGGAACCCGACCGGCGGATTGCCGATCAGGCCGCCAGCGAATCCAGCGCGGCTTCCAGCGCGTCCAGGTTCGGCAGCAGCGCGCTCTGCTCGCCCAGCAGCACACGCATGTGCACGATGTCCGGCAGGGTTTCTTCCGAGGCGTCAGCCAGCAGGCCGTCGCGCGGCACCGAAATCAGCTGCGGGAAGTTCTGCGTCAGCAGGGCGTAGTACGGGCGTTGCGCGTTGCCGCTGAGGGCCTTCAGCACCACCACCTTGTTGTGGCCGCCCACGGCTTCTTCGCCCAGTCCCGAAAGACGTGCGAACGACACCAGCGGCACCTGCCAGCCATGCCAGCCGATCTTGCCGACCAGCCAGCGCGGCGCATCGGAGACCGGCTGCACTGGCACGCGCGACATCATTTCGGCCACGGTGGCATTGGGCAGCAGCACGCGCGCGTTGCCAGCCTGGATCAGGACGCCACGGATTTCGTCATTGCTGGCATAGCTCATGGTGCTTCTCCGTTGTCGTCCTGCTCACCCCAGCGCGCGGCAATCGCCTGCGCCAGTTCCTGCGGTTCACCGGCCACCATGCCGGCAGCAACCACCGCCGTGGCTGCAGCCGGGTCGTAGCAGCCCTCGCCCACCTGCCCGGCCACCCATGCACCGGCGGCGGCCAGATCCAGCGCCGGACCAACATGCGCAAGGTCAGCGCCGCTGAGCAGGACCAGCGCGGTGTGGTCAGCTGGCAGCGCGGCAATCGCAATGCCCTGCGCGTCGCTGACGAAATGCAGGCCGTCACTGGCTGCCTGCACGCCGATGTCATCGGCCAGCACGTGCACTTCACCCGGAGTTGCACGCTGGCCGGCTTCAGCCAGCTGCACCGGCAACGGCGACACGCGTGCCATCTGCTTGACCAGGTTTCCGTAGCGCCCGCCATCCAGGCGCATGTGCACCAGGACCGGCACGCTCAGCGAAGGCGGCAGCGCGCCGAGCAGGCGACGCAGCGCATCCGGGCCACCGATGCCGGCCAGCACCAGCAGCGATCCGGCGCGTGCGCCCACGGGCGCTGCGGCATCCAGATCGACCAGACTCAGATGACCGGTATCGAAGGAAGGCAGCGGAGCCTCCACCGCAGCGTGGTGCGGAGCGGTTGCCGAGGCATCGGCCTCGTCCTCGACCAGCGACCAGGCGGTGTGGTCGAAGGAGACCGGCGGTAGCGGCGGTGCTGCGGACGCGGTCTCTGCCAGCGACGGCAGTGCGGGGGCCTCCAGCCGCTCAGGCACCACCGGCTGCAAGGCCGCCAGCGCCTGTTCCAGCGCGATCGGTTCGTGCAGCTGTACAGGCGGCGAGTACAGAGTGTCAGCGGGGACCTCGTCGGCCCAGCTCAATGCCTGCTCCAGGTGCGGCTGCAGCGCTTCTTCCTGCGGCGCCGGTGGCGGTGCCGGGTGGCCCGGCTCCAACTGCAGGCTGGGTTCTTCTTCGGCCCCCGGCGGCAACACCTGCTGGTGGCCATGCAGCTTGGCGGCCAGATGACGGCCCCAGCGCTGAGCCTCCCAGCCATCACGACGTGCAGCCAGTTCGGCCTCGTCGAAGACCAGGGTCAGACCCGGTGCGGACAGCACCGCTTCCAGGCGCTCCAAGGCGTCCTCGATGGCGGCTTCCAGCGCGATCACCACGAACTGTGGGCGCGCCTCCTGCAGGACCCGCGCCTCCAGCGTGTTGGGATCATCTTCCAGCACCAGCTGCACATCGGCGTGCGACAACGCCTCACGCAGGCGCTCACGCGCCGCGCCGGGACGGGCCAGCAGGGCCACGGCCGGAGCCGCTTGGGTTTCACTCACGGACACGGGCGATCCCCAGCAGGTCGTACACGTTACGCATCAGGTCCAGTTCCTGGTACGGCTTGCCCAGGTAACGCTGGACACCGATCTCGAAGGCGCGCTGGCGGTGCTTGTCACCGCTGCGCGAAGTGATCATCACGATCGGCACGTCCCTGTAGCGCGGGTCGGCACGCATCGCGGTGGCGAGTTCGTAGCCATCCATGCGCGGCATCTCGATATCCAGCAGCATCAGGTCCGGCACGCGCTCTTCCAGGCGTTCCAGCGCTTCCACGCCGTCGCGGGCGACGCTGACCTCGAAGTTGTGGCGTTCGAGGATGCGGCCGGTGACCTTGCGCATCGTCAGCGAGTCGTCGACCACCATCACCAGCGGCACCTGGCGCTCCTGGCGCGGTGCGTTGGCCAGCACAGGCAGCGTCGGGTTGGCGAGGAAGCGGCGCACCAGCGGCGCCACGTCCAGGATCACCACCACGCGGCCATCGCCGGTGATGGTCGCGCCGTAGATGCCCGGCACCGACGCGATCTGCAGGCCGACCGGCTTGACCACGATTTCGCGGTTGCCCAGCACCTGGTCGATCGCCACGGCGGCACGCAGATCACCGGCACGGACCAGCAGCAGCGGCACCTGGTCCTGGCCATCGGCACGCGCCGGGGCCTGCCCGACCAGGCTGCCGAGGTCGTACAGCGGATAGTCTTCACCGCTGTAACGGTAGCTGCTGTCGGCGGCTTCGAAACGCTCGCGCGACAGGCGGCCGATACCACTGACCGAGGCCACCGGCACCGCGAAGGTGGTTTCGCCGATCTGCACGAACACCGCCTGGGTGACGGCCAGCGTCTGCGGCAGGCGCAGGGTGAAGCGCACGCCCTGGCCCCGCACCGACTGGATGTCGACCGAGCCACCGAGCTGGCGCACTTCGTTGCGCACCACGTCCATGCCCACGCCACGACCGGCCAGCTGGCTGACCTGGTCGGCGGTGGTGAAGCCGGACGCGAAGATCAGGTTGTCCAGCTCCTGCTCGTTCGGCTGCGCATCGGCGGCCAGCAGGCCACGGTCGATGGCGCGGCGGCGGATCGCCTCGCGGTCCAGGCCAGCACCGTCATCGGCCACTTCCAGCACGATTTCCGAACCTTCGCGGTGCAGGCGGATGGCGATCTCGCCCTCCTCCGGCTTGCCGGCGGCGCGGCGCTGTTCCGGCGCTTCCAGGCCATGGGCCACGGAGTTGCGCAGCATGTGTTCCAGCGGCGCGACCATGCGGTCGAGGACGTTGCGGTCCAGTTCGCCGTGGGTTCCTTCCAGGGTCAGGTGGACCTGCTTGCCGGTATCCATGCCGGACTGGCGGACCACGCGGCGCAGGCGCGGCACCAGGCCATCGAACGGCACCATGCGCGCGCGCATCAGGCCATCCTGCAGCTCGGAGCTGACGCGCGACTGTTGCTGCAGCAGCGAATCGTACTGGCGCGACAGATCGTCCAGCACGCCCTGCAGGCCACCCAGGTCGGCCGCCGACTCGTTCAGCGCACGGCTGAGCTGCTGCAGGGTGGAGAAGCGGTCCAGCTCCAGCGGATCGAACTTCTGGTCGGCCTGGTCCTGCTCGCGCTGGTAGCGGGCGACGATCTGCGCCTCGGTTTCCAGGTCGAGTCGCCGCAGCTGGTCGCGCAGTCGCGCATTGGTGCGCTCCAGTTCGCCCATGGCACCACGGAAGGCACCCAGCTGCTGTTCAAGCCGCGAGCGGTAGATCGCCACTTCACCGGCATGGTTGACCAGGCGGTCGAGCAGGTCGGCACGCACGCGCACCTGCTCCTGCTGCGGACGCGCCAGCGGATCTTCATCGACCACGCCCTCGGCCGGAAGCGGAGCCGACAGCGGCGCTTCGATCGGGGTCGCCAGCGGGCCCGCGGCCTGTGCGGGCACGGTCTCGATCTCGCTGGCCGCACGCGCGGCCGCAGCGGCTGCGGCGATATCGATGGTGGTGCGGACCTCGAAGGCTTCGACCAGATCCTGCGCCGGCTCCACCACGCGGTGCGCGCCGGTGCGGGTGAGCAGCTGGTGCAGGCGGTCAAAGCCACGCTCCAGCAGCTGCACGTCGCGACGTTCGATCTCGGTACGGCCAGCGGCCACCGCCTCCAGCAGCGATTCGATGCTGTGGCCAAGGTCGCCGATGGCATTGATGCCAGCCATGCGTGCGCCACCCTTCAGGGTGTGCAGATCACGCTGCAGGCCGGCCAGCACCTCGCGGTCCTGCGGCGCATCACGCAGCTCGCTGATCAGGCCATCGCAGTGGTCGAGCAGGTCCTTGCCTTCCTCGACAAAGATATCGACCAGCTCGCGGTCGTACACGCTGAAGTCGAGTGCATCGGCGCCGTCCTCGGCATCCGCCGCAACAGGTGCCTGCTCGTGGTGCGGCGCACGCGGCACGATGTCGGTCGCTGCAACCTGTGCATCGGTATCGACCGTGCCCTGGCCCGGTGCGTCTTCCATTTCGAAGAAGCGCACCGCAGCAGTGCCGCCCTGCGGCGCCTCCGCGGTGATCTCCTCAATCACCGTCGCCGGGGACGGCTGATCGGCGCTCTCTCCTTCACCGACCGCCGCCTCCCCGCCGACGTCCGCATCCTCGGCAAAGGCATCTGCCTCGCCCGGCGCGAGTTCGCTGGCCTGGAGGCCGATCACGGGCCATTGCCCGTCGTCGTCCAGGGTCTGCTCCTCCTCGATCACGTGCAGGCCGGCCTCGAGCGCGGCTGCCAGCGTGACCGGTTCTGCAAAACCCGGCACAGCCATTTCATCCTGCAGGCTCGACAGCTCGCTGTCGAGTGGCAGTGCAGCAGCGTCGTCAATGACGTTGTCATCGTCACTGCCCGAATCAAACGGCAACGGCGTATTCAGGTCGATCGCGTCAACTTCCGCAGACACCGGCAACTCTTCCGCGTCGCGGTCATCCACCGGCAGCGCACTGGCATCGAGGTACGGCGACAGATCGTCCGCCATGGTCAGGTCAGCGTCGTCGACCGTCGCGATCGCCGGCACGGCATCTGATTCGTGCTGGGCAACATCAGGCGCACGTTCAATCGGCTGGATCGATTCAATCGCGCCGGTGTCGTCCGCGGCAGGTTCACCTTCGCCCGGCACCGACGGCCAGCCGGCGTCGAAGTAACGCGAAAGATCGTCGCTGGCGGTCAGCTCACCCACGTCCAGGCCGCTATCGGCTGCGACGTCCAGCGCCTCCAGCCCGGTTGCAGCTGGAACCGGTTCCAGCGCATCTTCGGCATGCGACTGCGGCTCGGCAATGAGATCGGTCGCCGCATCGAAAGCGGACGGCATGCTGGTTTCGTCCAGCGTGTCCAGCCCGGCCAGCGGCGCTTCGGCCGCGGATGCCTGCTCGGCATCAGGCGCCAGCTCGACGCCCTCTTCGTCCTCGTCTTCCAGCGCGAACAGCGGCCAGCGCGCTTCCGGCAGCTCGCCGGCCAATGCCTGCAGCCGCTGCACCAGCGCGCCCTGCGGAACAATCCGCGGCTGTTCGGCCTGCAGCGCTTCCATGGTCGCGGTGATCGCCTGCGCGGTCGCATCCAGTGCGGCTACGCCCTCGTCGCCAGGCACCACGTCGGCGGCCAGTGCACGCTTGATGTAGAACTCGGCACCGCCGGTGACCGCCGTGATTTCCGGCACTTCGGTCATCGCGAAGGCGCCGTTCATGGTGTGCACCGCACGCAGCAGTGCGTCGCTGACCGGCTGCGGTGCCTGCTGCGCCGAACGCAGCCATTCCTGCAGGGTCGCCTGGTGGACTTCGACCTCGGCCTCGAGGATCTCGCGCAGTACGCTGTCGATGTTGGCCGGGGTACCGGCGTCTTCCGCCACCGCCGTGGCATCGGCCTGCGCCGACGCAGCGGCCTCGGCTTCCAGCAGGCGGCTGATTTCGTCTTCGCCTTCGGACTCGGCCAGTGTCGCTGCCGGTGCGGCCGCAGCCGGCAACGGCACGTAGAAGGTCTCCTCGCCGGCACCGACCCGATCGGCAATGGCCTGCATCGCCTGCAGGTCCACGCTGATGCGCTGGCCATGGCGCAGCGCGGCGTTCAGCTGCGGCAGCGCGGCATGGGCGTTGTCGATCATCGCCAGCACCGCCGGAGTCGCCGGGCGACTGCCATCGAGCACGCGATTGAGCATGCCTTCGATCTTCCAGGCGAACTCGCCCAGGGTGCGTGCACCCACCAGGCGGCCACTGCCCTTGAGGGTGTGGAAGATGCGGCGGATCGGCCGCAGCCGGTCCATGTTGTCCAGCTGCATGCGCCATGCCGGCAGCAGCGTGCCCAGGTTGGCCAGCTCGTCGTCGAACTCTTCCAGGAACACCTCGCGGATGTCCTCGTCGATGTTCTCGGCATCGTCGTCGAAGCCGGCCTCGAAGCCGGTCTCGGTGCCGGCCACGACCGGGATGTCCGCAGCGGGTGGAGCCGCCATGGCCTGCGGATTGAAATCGGCCGCCGCGGCGCTCAGCTCGGCGAAGAACTGCGCGTCGGCTTCGCTGAAGTCGATCGGCGCGATGGTGTCGATATCAATCACCGACACCGCCGGTGCCGGTGCATCGGAGACCGGCGTCAGCACCTCGGCCATCGGCGCGGGCACCTCCTCCTGCACATCCGCCGGAACCGCGTCCGCTTCGGCAACCACAGGGCTTTCGTCCACCCGCACGGATGCAGCGGGATCGACGATCTCCAGCGCCGGGTGCAATCCGGCGTCGTCGTCCAGCGACAGCGTCTCCATCGCGTGCAGCGACAGCACGTCGTCGGCATTGTCCAGCGCATCGGCGTCGAAACGGAACACCACGTCGTCACCGGCGGCGACCACATCGTGCTCGGCAGCCACCGGGTCGAACACGGGCGCGGCAACGTCAGCGGTGTCAAAGGGCACCGACGCGTCGACGTCGTCCTCGACATCCATCACAGCCACATCGGCCAATGCCGGCGGTGTTGCCCCCGACAGTGTCCACTGCGGCGCCGGTTCCACGCTGGTTTCGGCCCGTTCGAAACTGACCGGGTCGAAGCTGGCGAAGGTCGGACTGCGCTCGTCTTCGGCACTCGCGGTCGGCTCGGAGTCCGGATGGAACGGTGCGAGATCCCATTGCGGTACCTCGGGCGCAGGCGCGCTGGAGGCGGCGAAGACCAGCGGTGCATCCGCGTCGTCATGCAGCGACAGCGGTGTGGAGGCGACACTCCCCAGCGCCCCGAACATCAGGCGGTTGTCCACCACCTCCGGTGCAGGCGCGGCCGGTGGCGGATCGAAGGTGAAGTCCGGCAGCGGCACCGGCACCGTGCCGGCGGCGGGCGCGGCCGGCTGCACTGGAATCTCGATGGGCTCCGGCTGCACCGGCTCGGCCTGCAGCGCGATCGGCTCGCGGTCCACCAGCAGCGATGCGAACGGAATCGGCGCGGCGGCAACAGGCTCCACCGCATTGCGGTCCGGCAACGGCCAATAGCGCAGCGCTTCAAGGCTGCTGCGGGTGATGTCGAGGATGTCCTCGCGGCCCGGGCGGCGGTCGCGCAGAGCCTCGAGGTAGTACTCCAGGCTGGCCATGGCATCGGCCAGGGTGTCCAGCTGGCGGCCACTGGGCACGCGCTGGCGACCGATCAGCTCGGCTTCGATGTACTGCTGCACACCGCGCAGGTAATCGGCGGCGGTGTTCAGGTCGAGCATGCGCAGCGCACCGGACACATCGCCCAGCAGGCGCGGCACGTCCTGCAGCTCGGCATGGTTCCAGCTGGTTTCGATGAAGGCGACGAAATGCTCGCGGGCGGCGGCGAAGTTGGCGATGGCCTCATGTGCCAGCACCTCCACCGTGCGCCGGTTCTCCACCGCGCTGGGGTCATCTTCGCCACTGCCGCCGGCGCCCAGATGGGCGACCTGGTCGTCCAGCGACGCGTCCACGTAGAGCAATGCGCCGGCGATATCCAGCAGCAGGTTCTCGTCGATCTGCTGGCGCCCTTCGACCACGCCACGCAGCGCATCGCGCTGCTGCACGACCACGCCGCGGGCAACGCCCAGGCCCATCATGCCCAGCGTATCGGCCACGGCGCCAAGTTCGTTGGCCTGGGTCTGCAGCTGTTCGGGCGCACCGCCAGTACGCAGGTGCAGGTCCAGCGCATCCTTGATGCGCAGCAGTTCTTCCTTCACCGCGCTGCCCACGGTATCCAGCAGCTCGCGGTTGCGCCCGCTCAGGCTGCCCCGGGCATGGTCCAGCTCGGCCTCGGTGGCGCTGACGCTGTCCGGCGCGAACGCCAGCAGCACGCTGTCATGCACGCCCTCTTCGCCACGCGCGGCACGGATTTCGTTGAGCAGCGGCATCAGCACGATCGGAATGTCGCGGTGGCCGTTCTGCAGGCGCTCCAGGTAATCGGGCAGCAGCACGCTGCCGCGCATCAGGGTCGCGCAGGCTTCATCCCGATCAGCCACGCTACCGGCGCCGATGGCATTGGCCAGCTGTTCCAGCTCCTCGGCCACCATCGCCGGGGCGTACAGCTCGACCATGCGCAGGGTGCCCTGCACCTGGTGCAGGTAGCCGGCGCAGATGCGCATGCGGCTGGCATCGGCCGGGTCTTCCGCGTAGTACTCGACCTCGTTGCGCACCTGGCGCAGGGTCTCGTCCAGCTCGGGCTTGACCCAGCCCAGCGCTGCGTGGCTCATCGCATCGCGCAGACTGCTCATGGACGCGCTCCGTTCGCCGCCGCGCGGAAGCCGCGCGAGTTCTGGCGTGGGGAATGGAAATGCTTCATCGACTGGTTCCTTGCTCGCCGCCCTGCCCGCGTCACGCCGGCAGCTTGAAGTCGGCGACCGAACGACGCAGGTCGGCCGCCAGCTGCGCGAGGTGACCGATCGATTCGGCGGTCTGCCCGGCACCCTGCGAGGTCTGGCCGGTGATCTGCCGGATCACGCCCATGGTGCGGGTGATGTCCGAGGCCGCAGCCGACTGCTGCTGGGCGGCGATGGAGATGTTCTTGATGAGGGTGTTCAGTGCATTGGACACGCGCTCGATTTCGGTCAGTGCGGTGCCGGCGTCCTCGGCCAGGCGTGCACCGGACACCACTTCGGCGGTGGTCTGTTCCATCGAGGTGACCGCTTCGTTGGTATCGGCCTGAATGGCCTGGACCAGGTTCTCGATGCGTCGGGTTGCGCCCGAAGTGCGTTCTGCCAGGCGCTGCACTTCGTCGGCCACGACCGCGAAACCGCGGCCCGCTTCACCGGCCGAAGCCGCCTGCACCGCCGCGTTCAATGCCAGGATGTTGGTCTGCTCGGAAATGTCGTTGATCAGTTCCACGATCGAGCCGATTTCCTGCGACGACTCGCCCAGGCGCTTGATGCGCTTGGAGGTTTCCTGGATCTGGTCACGGATCTGGTCCATGCCCTGGATGGTCTCGCGCACCACGCCGGCACCTTCGGCAGCGATCACCACCGAGCGCTGTGCCACGTCGGCCGACTCGGCCGAGTTGCGCGACACCTGTTCGATGCTCGCCGCGATTTCACCGATGCGGTCCGAGGCCGAGGTGATCTGGTTGGCCTGATGGCCCGCCGCCTCTGCCAGCTGCATGGCGGTGGCCTGGGTTTCCTGGGTGGACAGCGCGACCTTGGCCGAGGTGTCGTTGATGGTGGTCACCAGGTGGCGCAGCTCGTCCACCGCGTAGTTGATCGCGTCGGCGATGGCGCCGGTCATGTCCTCGGTCACCGAGGCCTTCACGGTCAGGTCGCCCTCACCCAGCGAGGAGATTTCGTCCAGCAACCGCATGATCGCCTGCTGGTTGCGGCTGTTGAATTCCACCTGTGTCTGGTAGCGCAGTTCCTGCTCGCGCGAGCGGCTGCGCACGTTGGTGGAGACGAAGCCGATGATCGCGATCAGCGACAGCGCACCGGAGACCACGCCGATCCAGAAGTTCGGGAACAGGCGGGTATCGGACACCGAGCCGAACGAGGAGAACGCCTCGAACAGCTTGCGGCTGTCGTCCAGCATGTGCGCCGAACCCTGGCCCAGCGCGGTGGCGGCGGACTGGGCGGCGAACAGCTGGCGCGAGCTGGCCAGGATCGCATCGGCGTCCTGCTTCATTGCTTCCCACTTCTGCTGCGACTGCTCCAGCGCGGCCACGGCGGCGGCACCGCGCACGGCGGTGATGCCCAGTTCCTCGTTGCCGTTGCGCAGGCCGTCGAGCACCTGCGAGAACACGGTGATGTCGCGTGCCAGTGCATCGCCCGAGGTGGCAGCGGCGCTGCCACCGGCACGCATTTCGGTCACGCGGCGGGCCATCGAACCGGCCACCACGACCTGCTGCAGTGCGCTGTACACCTGCGACGACGGCGCGCCCGAGGCGGACATCGCGCGCACCAGCTCGTTCAGCTGGGCCTGCAGGCCCGGCACCGCGCCGGTGAAGTTGTTGGCATTGCCGGCCAGCGCCAGCACCGCCGGTTCACTGGCAACCAGCTGCCCGGCCTGCTTGCCCAGCGGCGCCCAGGTCTCGGCCAGGGTGGCGATCGCACCGGACACGCCCGGTTCCTTGCCGTAGCGCCCCTGCAGGGTCGACACGTTCTGTTCGATCGCGTTGCGGGTGGCCTTGAAGGCGGTGAACGCCTGCGCGTTGCCGCCCACCGCATCACGGCCCTGGTTGGCCAGCTGCTGTGACAGCACCTGCAGGTCGGCCGCCTTGGAGCCGGCATCGGCCAGGCGACTGCCCTGCCAGGTGGCGACGCCGGTGTTGACGCCGAACAGGATCATCGATGCCAGCAGCAGGAACAACCAGAGGTTGCTGCCGCCCAGCCGCAGCTTGCCGGTCTTGGTGGCGTCCGAAGCAGTACTCATCGTTCAACCTCGATCTTCAATGCAGGGGGCGATGCCCGGCCTCAGGCCGCGGCTTGCCGGAATTCAGGGGTACGCGACAGCAGCGAGAGCGAGAACACGCCCCAGTCGTGGCCGTCGGCGTGGAAGGCGCGATCGACGAAGTGGCCGTAACGTCCTTCGGCCAGCGTGCCGGCCGCGATCTGCTGGTCCAGTTCGAAGCTGCGCTGGCCGAACAGTTCATCGATGGTCAGCGCGACGTCGCCACCCGCCTGGCGCATGATCAGCACGCGCTGGCCTTCCTGCTGCACGGTGCGCGTGCCTTCCAGGAAGTACTTCAGGTCGACCACCGGGAACAGGTTGCCGCGCAGGTTGCCCACGCCCAGCAGCCACGGCTGCGCGCACGGCACCGGGGTCACCGGCGGCATCGGCACGATTTCCACCACTTCGCGGAAATCGGACACCAGCCGGCGCTGGCCGACGCGGTAGCCCACGCCACGCCAGAGGTCCTGGGCGAACTGCCGCTCGGGCAGCTGCACCGCATGGGCCAGGCTGCGCCGTTCATAGGCTTCGAGGATGTCGAAGGGCGAGCGCATCAGGCCACCAGTTCGTTGATCCGCGCGATCAGTTCATCCTCGCGCGGCGGCTTGACGATGTAATCGGCTGCGCCCTGGCGCAGGCCCCATGCCTTGTCGGTTTCCATCGCCTTGGTGCTGACGATGATCACCGGGATGTGCTTGATCGCTGCGTCACGGGCCATCGCGCGGGTGGCCTGGAAGCCGCTCATGCCGGGCAGGACCACGTCCATCAGCACCAGCTGCGGCACCTGGTCGCGGACCAGCTGCAGTCCATCCTCGGCGTTGTCCGCTTCCAGCACCTCATGGCCGGCACGGCGCAGCCACTGGGTGAACACCGCGCGGTCGGTCGGTGAATCCTCGATCAGAACGATACGAGCCATTGTGCCTTTCCCCCCTGGTCAGGCGTTGACGTATGTGCGGATGGCACCCAGCAGTTCTTCACGCGTGAAAGGCTTCGTCAGGTACTGCTCCGAGCCGACGATGCGTCCCCGCGCCTTGTCGAACAGGCCATCCTTGGACGACAGCATGATGACCGGGGTCGCCTTGAACAGCTGGTTGCCCTTGATCAGCGCACAGGTCTGGTAGCCGTCCAGGCGCGGCATCATGATGTCGACGAAGATGATCTGCGGTTGCTGGTCTGCGATCTTCGCAAGTGCTTCGAAGCCGTCGGTGGCGGTGACCACCTCGCAGCCTTCGCGCTTGAGCAGCGTTTCCGCAGTCCTGCGGATGGTCTTCGAATCATCGATGACCATCACCCGGAGTCCTGCGAGTTCCCCGCCCGCAGTCGTGTTTTCAGTCATTGCCTATCCCCAAGCGCACGGCCCGATCTCTGTCGGGGGCCGCTACGAAAGCGTATCTATATCGCACTTTCCGCGCCCGCTTCAAGGCCGCCCCGTGGCGTGGGGCATGGCACCCTCCTGAACGTGACGGGTTTCGCAATGCGTGCGCGGCGCCGGGCGGACGCAGCGTTGCAGTACGGCGGGGAGGCGCGCGACCGGCGTTGCCGCTACCATCAACGCCTTGCCAGACAGGTGCGCCCATGCCGTTGAACGTCATCGTGGTGATGGACCCCATCGCCCACATCAAGATCGCCAAGGACACCACCTTCGCCATGTTGCTGGAAGCCCAGCGCCGCGGCCATGCCCTGCACTACGTGCGCCCGGGCGGGTTGGCCCTGGAAGGTGGCGTGGCGGTGGCCCAGACCGCACCGCTGCAGGTGCGCGACGACCCGGCCGGCTGGTATGAGCTGGGTGCGTTCAGCCGTACCGAGTTCGGTCCCGGCCAGATCGTGCTGATGCGCAAGGACCCGCCGGTCGACGCCGAGTACATCTACGACACCCAGGTGCTGGATGTGGCCGCCGCTGCCGGTGCCTGCGTGGTCAACAACCCGCAGGGCCTGCGCGACTACAACGAGAAGCTTGCCGCCCTGCTGTTCCCGCAGTGCTGCCCGCCGACCCTGGTCAGCCGCGACGCCAAGGCGCTGAAGGCCTTTGCCCTGGAACACGGCCAGGCCGTGCTGAAGCCGCTGGATGGCATGGGCGGCCGCTCGATCTTCCGCAGCGGCCAGGGCGATCCGAACCTGAATGTGATCCTGGAAACCCTGACCGACGGCGGCCACAGGATGGCGCTGGCACAGAAGTTCATTCCCGACATCACCGCCGGCGACAAGCGCATCCTGCTGGTCGATGGCGAACCCGTCGACTACTGCCTGGCGCGCATCCCGCAGGGTGATGAATTCCGCGGCAATCTCGCCGCCGGTGGCCGCGGCGAAGGCCGCCCGCTGAGCGAGCGCGACCGCTGGATCGCCGCCCAGGTCGGGCCGGAGATGAAGCGTCGCGGCATGCGCTTCGTCGGCCTGGACGTGATCGGTGATTACCTGACCGAGGTCAACGTGACCAGCCCGACCTGCGTGCGCGAACTGGACGCACAGTACGGCCTGAACATTGCCGGCACCCTGTTCGACGCACTCGAGGCCGGCCTGCGCTGATGTCTGCCGCACCTGCCGTACTGCCCCCGCCGCCGCGCGAAGCGCAACGGCTGGGGGCGACCATCGCGCTGTCGGTGCTGGTCCACGCCCTGCTGATCCTGGGCGTGGGCTTCGCCGTGAAGGGCGATGCACCGCTGGTGCCGACGCTGGAAGTGATCTTCAGCCAGACCCGCACCGCACTGACGCCGAAGCAGGCTGATTTCCTGGCCGCAGCCAACCAGGAAGGCGGTGGCGAACACGACCGCGCACAGCGTCCGCTTGACAACCAGGCCGGCATCGTGCCGCAGGCCCAGTCCGGAATCAGCCCGATTCCGCAGCAGCAGCAATCGGCCGCACCGGTTCCGCCGCCGCAGGCGCGGGTGGTCAGCAGCCGCAATGGCGAAGAGGTGGTCGCGCAGGCGCAGTCCCGGCCCACGCCGGATCAGCCCGAACCGGATGCGCCCTTGAGCGCACGCGAACAGCGCGACGTGGAGATGGCGCGCCTGGCCGCCGAAGTGCACCTGCGCTCGGCGCAGTACGCCAAGCGTCCGAACCGCAAGTTCGTGTCGGCCAGCACGCGCGAATATGCCTATGCCAACTACCTGCGTGCCTGGGTCGATCGCGCCGAGCGCGTCGGCAACCTGAACTACCCGGACGAGGCCCGGCAGCGCCGCCTGGGTGGCCAGGTGGTGATCAGCGTGGGTGTGCGCCGCGATGGCAGCGTGGAAAGCAGCCGGATCCTGCGTTCGAGCGGGACGCCGTTGCTGGATGAGGCGGCGCTGCGGGTGGTGAAGCTGGCGCAGCCGTTCCCGCCGTTGCCGAAGACCGAGGATGAGATCGATATCCTGCAGGTCACCCGCACGTGGGTGTTCCTGCCGGGCGGCACCCTGCACGACGATCGGTAGGGTTTTGTCGCCCGGGCCTGCGGCCCGGGACCCGCAGAGGCGACGGCCACAACCGAAGCAACAGCAGAAGCGGCGGCGGAGATGCCGGACCTGGCGGGGCGGTGTGG